>JACRGL010000129.1 GCA_016212365.1 Candidatus Methylomirabilota bacterium
CTTAGACGAGCCCGCTGCGGGATTGAACGCTCATGAAACCGAGGAATTGGGGCGTTACATCTGCAAGCTGCGAGATGGAGGGATAACCATCCTCTTGGTAGAACACGACATGAGCCTGGTAATGGAGATCTCCGAGGAGGTGGTGGTCCTTAACTACGGGGTAAAGATCGCGGAGGGGTCCCCCCGCTCCGTCCAGCGGAATCCCGAGGTCATCGCTGCCTACCTGGGTGAGGACGGGGAAGGTGCTTAAGGTCAGGAGCCTCTATGCCTCCTATGGCTTTGTCCAGGCCTTAAAGGGGGTGTCTCTTCACATCAAGGCCGGGGAGATCGTAGCCCTGATCGGAGCCAATGGGGCCGGGAAGACCACTTTGCTCAATGCCATCTCGGGGCTACACCCTCCGATCCAGGGTGAGATCGTCTTTGGTGGGCAGGACATCACGGGCTTGCCGCCTGAGGAGATCGTCCATAAGGGGATATCTCAGGTACCGGAGGGTCGCCAGATCTTTCCGCGCTTAAGTGTGATGGACAACCTCCTCCTTGGTGCCTACCAGCGGTGTAAGAGGGGGAATAGAGAAGAGATTAGGCAAGAGATGGACACCGTCTTCAAGATTTTTCCGATCTTGGCCGAGAGGCGGGCCCAGGATGCCGGGACCCTTAGTGGAGGGGAGCAGCAGATGCTGGCCATCGGGAGGGGACTGATGTCTCGGCCGAAGCTCCTCCTTCTAGACGAGCCATCCATGGGCCTTGCCCCCAAGCTGGCCAGGGAGATCTTTCATATCATCGGGTCCCTGAGGAGGGCGGGGACTACCGTCCTCCTGGTCGAGCAGAACGCCAGGGCGGCCCTCAAGCTGGCCGATAGGGGCTATGTCCTGGAGACAGGGAAGGTGATCCTCGAGGGATCGGCGGAGGATCTGATGGTGAACAAAGAGGTCCAGAGGGCTTATATCGGGAAGGGGTATCGGGAGGTTTGGGAGGAGTAGGGCACGACGCCCGAAGCCTAGCCCCTTTAGAAACATGGAGGGTCCGGTGAGTATCTGGAATAACGATTTTGAGTGCATGAGCCGGGATGAGCTGGAACAGCTCCAGCTAGAGCGACTCCAAGCCACCCTGCATAGGGCCTATAAAAACGTGTCCTTCTACCATCACCTCTTTAACACCATTGGCCTCATTCCAGAGGACATCAGATCCCTGGCTGACCTGGCCAATATTCCCTTTACGACGAAGGGAGACCTCAGGGAGGCTTATCCCTATGGCATGTTTGCCGTGCCGCTTAGAGAGGTGGTGCGGATCCATGCCTCTTCGGGAACTACAGGAAAGCCCACAGTGGTCGGATATACCCGGGGAGACCTTAAGGTATGGTCGGAGCTCACTGCCCGAGTGCTCGCCGCAGGTGGGGTGGGCAAGGACGACGTAGTCCAGATCGCCTTTGGATACGGTCTTTTCACTGGCGCCTTCGGCCTCCATGCAGGGGCAGAGCGTATTGGGGCCTCTGTCATCCCTGCGGGAAGCGGACACTCTCAGCGTCAGATTCAGATCATGCAAGATTTCAGGACTACGTCCCTGGTATCTACCCCAAGCTACGCCCTCCACCTGGCAGAAACCATGACCGAGATGAAGGTGGAGCCTAAGTCCCTCCACCTTCGGGTAGGCCTCTTCGGGGCAGAACCCTGGTCGGAGAACATGCGCAAGGAGATCGAGGAAAGGCTCGGAATAAGTGCTACCGACAATTATGGACTGAGCGAAATCATCGGGCCAGGCGTAGCAGGGGAATGCCATGAGAAGAGTGGACTCCATATTTTCGAGGATCACTTTTATCCCGAGGTAATCGAACCGGATACAGGGAGGGTGTTGCCCCCAGGATTGGAAGGGGAGCTGATCCTCACAACCCTGACCAAAGAGGCATTCCCCCTGATCCGGTTCCGCACAGGAGATATTACTAGCCTCGATTATGCCCCGTGCCCCTGTGGGCGGACCCTAGTCCGGATGGCCCGGGTCTTCGGACGGACTGACGACATGCTCATTATAAGGGGGGTAAATGTCTTCCCCTCTCAGATAGAGCAGGTTCTATTCGAAATCGAGGGGACAGAGCCCCATTATCAGCTAATCCTGGATCGCAAGGGGAGTCTGGACGAGCTAGAGGTATGGGTTGAGGTCACTGAGGCCATCTTCTACGATGAGATGAAAAGGCAGCGAGAACTCGTGGAGCTTATCGAGGACCGCCTGGAGGCCACTCTAGGTCTCCACTGCAGAGTGAAGTTGGTGGAGCCCCGCTCCATCCACCGGAGCGAAGGGAAGGCCCAGAGGGTGATTGATCGGAGAAAATGGAAGTAATTCTCTGAATTGACTATAGGATGTGGCAATTACTTACAGTAGATTATAAAGAGATAGCAATTAATTTATAGTTTTTCAAAAATTTAATTTGTGATATTCTTAATTTTGAAGAAATTAGAAGGAAAATTTAAAGGAAAAGCTGAGGATAGAGGCGCCCCTTATGTATCAAAGGGAATGGGAAACCCTTGCTAGGAGGGAGCTCGAAAGGCTACAGCTGGTGCGACTTCGCAGGACCCTTTCCAGGATCTTTGCCCATAATCCCTTTTATAAGGCCCGCTTTAAAGGGGTGGACCCAGAACAGTTAAAGGACCTTCGAGAGTTGGAGGGCTGGCCCTTCCTCAACAAGGAAGACCTGAGAGAGGGCTACCCTTACCGTTACGCCTGTGCCCCTCTCCAAGATTTTATGCGAATGCATACTAGCTCGGGTACAACTGGCACCCCTATAATCTGCCCTTACACAGAAGGAGACATCCGACAGTGGGGGGAGGTGATGGCCCGCTGCTACAGGGCGGCCGGGATAGGGCGTGATGACGTGATCCAGATCACCCCTTCCTTTGGCCTCTTCAATGGAGGCTTTGGTTTTCATTACGGGGCAGAGGCCCTAGGGGCCATGGTCATTCCTATCGGGGCAGGGAGATCAGCCCTCCAGCTCCAATTCATGAGGGATCTAGGCACCACCGCCCTAACGGCCATCGCCTCTTATCCCTTGCGCCTGATGGAGGTGGCCAGGGGAAATGGCTTCGACTTTAGAGAAACCAAGCTCCGGGTGGGGATCTTCGGGGCCGAGGTTTGGAGTGACGGGCTCCGCCGGAGGATAGAAGAGGGGATGGGGATCGAGACCTTTGACATTATTGGCATGACGGAGACCGGCGGGGTAGGGATGGGGATCGATTGCTCGGCCCACGAAGGTATCCATGTCTGGGAGGATCATTATTTGGTGGAGATCGTGGATCCGATCACCGGTGAACAACTAGATGACGGAAGGGAAGGGGAGCTGGTGGTCACCACCCTGACCCGGGAGGCCCTCCCCTTAATCCGCTATCGCACCCGGGACATAACAGCCATCCTCACCCGCGAGAGGTGCCGATGCGGCCGGACTTCCCTCCGCCTTGACCGCATAAAGGGGAGGGCCGATGATATGCTGGTGGTCAAGGGGGTGAATTTCTACCCCATGCAGGTGGAAAGCCTGATCCTGGCCCATCCAGAAATGGGCCCCGATTACCAGTTGATACTGGAGCGGGTGGAGGGTAAGGAAAAGGTCTCTTTGAAGATTGAGGTCTCCCAGGAGATCAGGCCTGAGGCAGGTAGGGTCTTGGCCCAAAAGCTCAACGATTTTCTAGGGTTTAAAGTGGACCTGGAGTTCCTGCCCTGGGGCACCCTTCCACGAGAGCCAGGCAAGGCGGTCCGGGTGATAGACCGACGGGGCAATAGATGAAAGGAGAGACTGTCCTCTACTTGGCCTTCCTCTGGCACATGCACCAACCTTACTACAAGGATCTGGTGACAGGGGAATATTGCCTCCCCTGGGTCCGCCTGCACGGTATAAAGGACTATTACGATATGGCGGCCATCCTGGAGGATTTTCCATCCATCCACCAGACCTTCAACCTGGTGCCTTCCTTGATGGAGCAGATCCAGGACTATGCCTCAGGCACTGCTCAGGAGAGATTTTTAGAGCTAAGCGAAAGAACAGCCGCCGAACTCAGCCATGAGGAAAGGGCCTTCGTCCTCAAAAACT
Source organism: Candidatus Methylomirabilota bacterium (assembly GCA_016212365.1). Lineage (GTDB taxonomy): Bacteria > Methylomirabilota > Methylomirabilia > Methylomirabilales > JACRGL01 > JACRGL01. Next base: position 4,070 of record JACRGL010000129.1, read on the forward strand.
TCTTTATGGCCAATCCCGATACCATGATCCGGATTCATCCCCGCTATGGCGATCTTTTGGAAAAGCGGGGATTTCCTAAGACCGGAGAGGAAATCCAAGAGATGATCCGCTACTTTAGCGTCCAAGATTTGCTCGATTTACAGGTCTGGTTCAACCTGGCCTGGTTCGACCCATCCCTCCGGGAGCGAGACCCTTTACTCCGGGGTCTAGTAGAGAAGGGGAGGGGGTATACCGAGCAGGAGAAGAGGGCGCTACTCAGAAAGCAAGGGGAGGTGCTTGGCCTCATCATTCCTACCTATCAGAGGCTTGCCGAAAAGGGGCAGATCGAGGTCACTACCACCCCTTATTACCATCCCATCCTGCCCCTCCTCTGCGACACCGACTCCGCCAAGTTGGCTACCCCGAGGATTAAGCTCCCCGAAGAGAGGTTTGTCCATCCTGAGGACGCAGCAGCTCAGCTCTCTATGGCCATAGAGTTTCATAAAATGCTCTTTGGGAGGGCCCCTTACGGGATGTGGCCCGCCGAGGGGGCGGTGAGCGAGGCCATCGTTCCCCTTCTCTTTGAGACAGGCATTCATTGGATAGCTAGCGATGAGGGGGTTTTGGCGCGCTCCATCAATCGTCCCATGGAGAGAGATAGCCAGGGACGCCTTAAGAGCCCGGAGGTCCTTTATCAACCTTACCGCCTGGAAAAGGGGGGGAAGGGACTGACCTTGGTCTTTAGGGACCGTTACCTCTCCGACCTAATAGGATTCACCTACTCCCGCTGGGCACCTAAGGCAGCCGTCGACGACTTTCTTGGGCGCCTCAGGGACATCCGGATCCACTATTTGAAAAAACTGGTGGGATACGATGAGAGGAGGCCTCCGTTAGTGGCCGTTATCCTCGATGGCGAGAATGCCTGGGAGTATTACCCCAATGATGGGAGGGATTTCCTCTTAAAGCTTTACGAGCGGCTGAGCGAAGAACCAGGGATCCGAACAGTGACGGTGAGCGAATACCTGGAGCGCTATCCCCCGACCACGGTCCTTCCCAAACTCCATGCGGGCTCATGGATAAACGCCAACTTCCGCATCTGGATCGGCCAGGAAGAGGATAACGAGGCCTGGGACCTACTCAGTATGGTCCGAAGCGACTTGGAGGACCTGGAAGCTGCGCGGCCCCGAGGGGAGAAGGAAAAAGGACTATCCCGAGCCTGGCAGGAGATATATATCGCCGAGGGGAGCGATTGGTGCTGGTGGTATGGCGACGAGCATACCTCTGGGAATGACGAGGAATTTGATAACCTCTTTCGCCAGCACTTAATGAACGTTTATCGGATTACAGGGAAAGAGATCCCCCCCAGGCTCTATATCCCTATTTTGAGAGGACGAAAGAAGGGGCGGCTGACCCAGGAGCCCCTGGCCTTTATTACCCCCCACATCGATGGGGAGGTGACCAACTACTTCGAATGGCTTTCGGCCGGCCTCTACGATGCAAGCCGAATGGGTGCGGTGATGCATCCATCAGAAGGTACCGTTAGGGCTATTTATTTCGGCTTTAACCTGAAGAATATGTTCCTGAGGCTGGACTTCCGAAGGGGCCTCAAGGATATAGAGGCCGAGGGGCTTGTCTTCTACATCCATTTCCTTGCTCCCACGGAGCGGAGGATAGAACTGGGCCTCTCTGCAGGGAAGGTCAGCATGAGGGTTTTCCGCGACGGGGGTCTCGGCCAGGAGCCCTGGGTCGAAGAACCGCCCATCGGCGAGGCGGCGGCCGGGGACATCATCGAGCTAGCCATCCCTTTTGAAAGGCTGGAGGCGTCTCCGGATCAGGAGGTCCAATTCATAGTGTCAGTTAAAGGGCAGGGTCAGGAGTTAGAGCGTTGGCCCCCCTGGGGATACCTCTCTTTCCGGGTGCCCACCGAGGATTTCGAAGCTACTATGTGGCAGGTGTAGAGTCTGATAAGGAATATTATGTAAACTTCAATTTTTCCTTGAGTGAATCTGCCCTTTTGAATTACATCCTATACTTCCCAAAATCCTCAGGTTTTAGATTATCCAGCCACTCCCGCCATCTATCCGATTCCTCTTTTTCTTCCGAGACCTCGATGCTTTTCGCCTTGGTGATTACCTTTTCTGTGACATAGATGGGCGCATTTACCCGGAGGGCCAGGGCGATAGCGTCGCTGGGACGGGAGTCGATGGTAACTAAATTGCCATTATAAGTGAGCTCGATAATGGCATAGAAGGTATTATCCTTAAGGTCGTTGATTACTATTTGACGCACACCCACCCCTAGGCCATCCAGAATGTTCTTGATGAGGTCATGAGTCATGGGCCGGGGGGTAGCTATCTTCTCTAGTTCCAAGGCTATGGCGTTGGCCTCAAAGATTCCCACCCATATAGGAAGGGCCCTCCTCTCTTCCAAGTCCTTTAGGATGACGATGGGCATATTGGTGATGGGATCAAGGGCAATGCCACGAACGCTCATTTTTATTAACATTGGGGCCTCCTGCCTCTAGCCTCCTATCTCCCTTGGTAGTGAGTCAAAAGCTTAAGATAAATGGAACTCAAATATTCAGGTATCACTTTCGTCTCCCCTAAGATGGGCATGAAATTGGTATCGCCATTCCAACGGGGAACCACATGGAGATGGATGTGCCCTTCAATCCCGGCACCGGCCGCCTTCCCCAAATTAATTCCCAGATTGAAACCTTCCGCCTTCAGGGTTTCCTTCAGGACTTTTTCGCTCTTTTGAGCGAAAGCCATCAATTCCGCAGCCTCCTCTTTGGTGAGCAGGGCCAAGGTATCTATATGTCTATAAGGGGCAATCAATAAATGACCGGAGTTATAAGGAAATATGTTCATGATGATAAAGACTGCCTCTCCGCGGAACAAAATGAAGTTCTCGGAGTCCCTTCCTTCTTTAGGCTTTTCACAGAGGATGCAACCCGAGGATTTATCCCCTGCTATATACTCCATCCTCCATGGAGCCCAGAGGGTCAGCACCTTCCCACCTCAAGCCGATTCCAATTATTGAGAGTAACCATAAGAGACAGCGTATACAGGGATTGCCCTCTCCAGTCCCCTAAATTTAACATCTCCCACGTATTCTATCAAGATATTTTTTTCTAGCCTTTCATCGAAGAAAGACCACACTCCCTCGCCCTCCAAGGCCTGGACCTCCACCGATTTTAATAGCTCATCTACCGTATCCTGAGTTAATACGATGCCCCTGTTCACCAAATTCCCTTGCTCGTCTACCATTACGTCCGCTACTGTCTTCCCCTTAGCCGCGGCTTCCGAGTCTCTCGAGAGGCCATGTCCTTCAATTGGGGCATAAAAGCTATCAGTTTGGTCTCCAGACCAGACAGCGTTATCTACTAGGTGACCAGAAGGTCTGGATGCCGAAAGGCGTCCCGCGATATTGACATTCCTGCCAATTACGGTGGCATCCAGATTTCTATCATCGACAATAAACCGGGCTAGCTGGGCCCTTCCGGTGTGGATGCTTACCCCCATTTGGAAATGGGTTTTTCCCTCCTTTCTCAGCCTTAGTAACAGCTCTTGCATAGAAATTGCGGTTCGTAGGGCGTTAAGTTCATCCTCTCCAGAATGCCTTTCGGCCCCGAAGGTGATCATCACCCCATCACCGGTGAACTTATCGATTTTACCTTTAAAGGATTTTACTATGGAGGCCAAAGGGTCAAAGAGTCGGTAGAGGTGATGGGTCAACTCCTTTTCGGATACCCCACCCTCTGAAGTCTTGGTAAAACCCCGAAGATCGGCAAAGAGTATACTGACCTTGCGGGCCGTGTTTAATACCTCTGCACCCTCTTGAAAACGATAGAGTTTCCCCTCAGAGAAGAGCCTCCGCCACTGGCTATCATCAATGCCGGGGGGGAGTAGGGTTATAGACTGGCGGAGGATATCGATTACCTCCGTCCGCTTTAAGGCATTAATCAAATCCAGGTAGCTATCCAATAGGTCGCTCCAGGCCCTCCCCCTTTCCGTTACACCTTTCAATACAGGATTAGAAAGCATTTTGGTGGCCACCTTTCCATAGTCCAGGAACAGGTAATTTAAGATATGGGTGTTGAAAATGACTTTTACTAAGGCCTTCTCATCTCCATAATTTTCTGAAGGGATGGTGGGTAAGTGCCTCTTCAAGCGGATCAATAATGACTCGTCCCTGCTCTGAAGGCCTTCCCGGAGGCGTTCGCGACAGATGAAGAAGATCTCTTTGAATTCCTTGAAGGAAAGACGGAACCTCTTGTTCTGGTCAATTAGGATTTGACTCAAGCTTATCTTGGAGGAGCTGGGTTCGGTCAGGGGGAGCTGGTCATCAATGATGCTTTCTATCAAGCGAAAATTGAAGTCAGCCCCTAGGTTATACCTCAACTTGTCGGGATCAGAACTCTCAAAGCTTCTCAGCGCTCGGTCCAAGGCACCGTGGTAGAGGCCGTTTAAAACGGGATGCATTTGATACTTGAGATAGGCTTTAACCCCTTCTTGACCGAAGTAGTCATTTATGACTTCAGAGACTTCCTTCGAATGAGCTAACCAAAAGAGGTTAAGCAAGCCAATCCTTCGCTCATTTTCTATGATGTTGGATAGGATCTCTACCAAAAGGGAGAGGTATTTAGAATAGGGGTTTGATGGGGTCAGGGCCTCTCCGATGGGAGGGGTGAATGTCTCCAGGTACCTCTTCTCGGCCAGAGATCTGTATAAGGAGTCTATGAACTCCCAGGCCAGGGTCTTTAATTTTGTATGAAGCTCTACCAGGAAGACTTCATCGCGACCTTGGTATCCCCCCCCTTCATGGATAATGGAGAGGTCAGTCCCAAATAGCTCCTCAACCTCTTCCGCTCTTCCTTCGATAAAGCGGGTGAGGGGAAAGGCCCTACCCTCCCGGTGAGAAAAAATACCCATTCCTTAACCCTCGCCTTTTGGGCACCAAGAGACAAAAGCAGGGAGGATCCCTGCTTTCAAAAGGGTTTAGAGATTTTAAAAGAACGCTAGCTATCTACCAGCGCCCTCAGCCCTTTTCCTGGCTTAAAATAAGGGACCCTTTTATGTGGCACCCTTACCGGTTCCCCTGTCTGAGGATTCCTTCCCTGTCGAGCACCCCTTTCCCTTACCCGGAAACTCCCAAAACCACGGAGTTCAACTTTGCCATCCCCTTTAGAGGCCAAGGCCTTGGAGATGCTCTCAAAAATGGTATCGATGACTACTTCCGTGTCCTTCTTAGTAAGGTCTACAGCCGCTGCCACTTTTTCCACCAAATCGCCTTTAGTCATTAGAGCCCCCCGCAATAAATTTAAAAATAAAACTAACCCTCAACATCCATGATAACAAGGGCTTTTCGTATAAATGGTTTCGACTCACCTCCTTCCCGAAAAGGCCAGTTTACTTGAGAAGGTAATCCAAAGAGAAGTAAGGCGAGGCCTGATTGGGGAGGTGGGTCCCAAGTACCCCTGTCAAGAAGTCTAGAAGGGAGAGCCTCCGCTTTCGCTCTTGGATGACCTTAGGCTTTCCTACTATTCCCCCGATTTTAGCGGCTTTTTCAATGGCGTCTTGCAAATCCCCTAGCTCGTCCACTAACCCCAGATTGAGGGCCTGCCTTCCAGTAAAGATCCTGCCATCGGCCAAGGCTTGAACCTTCCCCTTGTCCATCTTTCTTCCCTTGGCAACCGCCTCAATGAACTGGTCATGGACATCGTCCAATACTTGCTGGAGGATCCTTTTTTCCTCATCGGTAAGCTCTCGGGTGGACGAAGCCAGATCCTTATGTTCTCCGCTTTTGATGACCACCGATTTGATTCCCACCTTTTGTAACAATCCAGAGACATTTGGGATCTGCATTATCACCCCGATGCTTCCAGTGACCGAGCCTGGATTGGCGATTATTCTATCGGCGGCGCTAGCAATATAATAGCCCCCAGAGGCGGCAATGGTGGCCATAGAGGCGACCACTGGCTTACGATGGACCTCGCGCACCTTTTGGATTTCCTTGTAAATCTCTTGGGCCACTGCCACTCCGCCACCAGGGCTGTTAATCCGAATTACATAGGCCTTGACAGTGACATTTTCTTTAAATTTTTCTAGCTGTTCCACTACCTCTTTGGAATCAACGAGGATGCCCTCGACATTGATTAGGACAACCTTATCAGGGCCAAAGCTGTACCCCTTACCCAGGTATAGGGTTGCCGCAAAAAGTAGTAAGAAGAAGAGGAAGAGACTCCCTACCACTAAGCCAATCGCTTTCCAGGGTGATTTCTTCTTCATTTTAAGACCTAACTCCTTAAAAACTTAACTCTCCACAAGGATACAAAATACTTCAACTCTGCCCGCCTTCTTCTAGCTCCTTTTTTCGCCGCGCCTTAAAGGGGGCAACGAAGGGTCTCCCCCATCCTCCGGCCCTTGGAGTGGCTCCTCTTGTTCCTTCCATTGCCGGCGACTGTCCTCATAGGCTCGCAAGCTTAAGCCCAGCTTGCGCTCATCGGCATCCAGTTTGATTATCTTCAGGGTGAGCTCCTGGCCTACAGAGATAACCTCTTCCGGACGGCTCACCCGTTCTCGGCTGAGCTCCGAAACGTGCAGGAGGCCTTCGATTCCCTCCTCTAGCTCCACGAAGGCCCCGAAATCGGTAACCCTTACTACCTTTCCCTTAACGTCCATCCCCACCCTGAACTTCTCAGGAACCAGGCTTTGCCATGGATCCGCCTGGGCCTGCTTTAGACCCAGGGATATCCGGTGATTATTGGCATCCACATGAAGGACGATAGCCTCGACCCTTTCCCCCTTTTTGACTACTTCCGAGGGGTGGCGTATCCTTTTCGTCCATGACATATCGGAGACATGAATGAGGCCTTCGATTCCCTCCTCTAGCTCCACGAAGGCCCCGAAATCGGCTAGGTTACGGACCCTACCTTCAACCCGGCTTCCCACTGGATAACGTTCTTCAACGAACATCCAAGGATTCGGTTCGATCTGCTTCATACCAAGGGAAATCCGCTTGCTCGCCTTGTCCACGTCGAGCACTACCACTTCTACCGTATCACCAGTGGCCACTACCTTAGAAGGGTGCTTGACCTTTTGGGTCCACGACATCTCGGAGACATGAATGAGGCCTTCGATTCCCTCCTCTAGCTCCACGAAGGCCCCATAATCAGCCAAACTGACCACCTTCCCTTTCACCCGAGCTCCAATGGGGTACTTATGAGGGGCACTCTCCCAGGGATCAGGGGTCCTCTGTTTATAGCCCAAAGAGACACGCTCTGTAGAGCGATCGAACTTGAGCACTGCCACCTCCACCTCATCCCCTACCATAAAAAGCTCAGAGGGGTGGTTTACCCGGCCCCACGACATATCGGTAATGTGCAGGAGTCCGTCGAGGCCTCCGAGGTCAATGAAGGCCCCATATTCGGTGATGTTCTTGACTTTGCCCCTCATTATCTTTCCCTCTTCTAGGGAATCTAATGTCTTCTGCTTGAGCCTTTTTCGCTCTTCCTCTAAGAGTTCTCTTCGGGAAAGGACGACGTTTCCCCTCCGGGGATTCAGCTTAATGACCTTCATAGGGAAGGTCTTTCCGATCAGTTTGTCTAAGTCACGGATGGGCCGGAGGTCCACCTGAGACCCAGGGAGAAATCCCCGCACCCCTATGTCCACTATGAGGCCGCCTTTTGTCTTACTAACGATGGTGCCCTCAATGGTTCCTCCCTCTTCGTAGACGCGGCTCAGCTCCTCCCAAATCTTGATCTTCTCAGCCTTCTCCCGAGAGAGAACGATCAAACCCTCCCCGTCCTCCCTCTGTTCAAGGTAAACATCGATCGCATCGCCCACCTTGACCGTCAACTCCCCTTGGGGGTTCTTGAACTCGCGGAGGGGTATGCTGCCCTCTGATTTGTAGCCGATGTCCACCAAGATGGATTCGGCATTAATCTCTACTACTGTGCCTTTAACGATCTCGCCTTCTTCTATATCTTTGAAGGTTCGGTCATAAATCTCTTGCATCTCCTGAGAACGAAAACGACCCTCCCCATCATCATTTAGGACAGCTCCCATTATATAAGGTACCTCCTGGTATTTGATTCTCTAATTTGACGGTCCCCTGCCTGTTTCAGGTCTTATTCCCTTCAAGTTCTGAGCCCAGTTCTTTGAGCTTTTCGATGACTTGGGAGACAATCCAATCCGGGGTCGAGGCCCCGGCCGTTACACCGATTCTCTCTTTGCCCACCAGCCATGTTGGAGAGATCTCCTCGGCGGTTTCCACATGGAGGGTGTCTTCTAAGACCTCTTTGCAGATCTGGGCCAGGCGCCTGGTGTTGGCACTATTTTTCCCTCCAACCACGATCATCAAGTCTACCTCTCGGGCCAGATCTAAGGTAGCCTCTTGGCGGACCGTGGTGGCATTACAGATGGTGTTGAGGATCTTAAGATCGGAGGCATACTCCAGAAGGGCGGAGACCACTTCCTGCAAGTTACGGAGGGATTGGGTAGTTTGAGCGATCACCCCGATCTTCCGCTGGAGCTGATAATCCAGAAGCTCCCCTGCATGGCTTACCACGATCACCGGCGATCGGGCATGCCCCACAATACTTACTACCTCCGGATGGTCCCGATCCCCTACCACCACCACTTGATAACCCTCCCCTTCAAGCTGGACCAGATTATCTTGCGCCTTTTTCACGAAGGGGCAGGTGGCGTCCACAACGGAAATCTCCCTCTCTCGGCTCCATTGGAGGACCCCCGGAGAGGCACCATGGGAGCGGATGACGATGGTGCTTCTCGGATCGGCCTCCTCCGGGGTAGGGATTACCCTCAAGCCTTCCCTTTCTAGTTGAGCTACGGCCTGGGGATTGTGGATCAGGGGACCCAGGGAATAAACCTTTCCCTGTTTGTTTTGGGTGGCCTCTAAAGCTAACTTATAAGCCCTCTTTACGCCAAAGCAAAAACCGGCTTTTGGGGCTATCCTTATTTGCATTTATTTCCTCAATGGGAGGACCTCTCTGACAGACTCGCCTTCAAGGCCGCGATCCTCTCCATTACCAAAACCCCGAACTCCCGGTAAGCGTCCCTCACCCCTTTGACCCTTAGGTCCCGGGGGAATTTGAGAGGTTCCCCAAAGCACACGGTGACTGGATGGGGGCGAATCCGGGCAACGCCCCTGGGCATTACATTTGCCGTTCCCTGATGATAGGCCGGGATCACTGGGGAACCTGACCTATCTGCTATCAGGGCAATCCCTGGTTTTGGCTCTTGAAGGTTCTTTCCATCGCCTCGAGTCCCCTCGGGAAATAGGAGGAGCACCTGTCCCTGGCTCAAGAGGTCCAAAGCCCTCTTCACCGTGGAAGGGCTCAAACGATTGCGACTGACAGGGAAGGCATTGAGCTTCCTAAGGAGCCACCCGAAAAGGCGATTGAAGAACAGCTCCTCCTTGGCCATAAAATTTAGCTTGCGGGGCACAGTCAATCCCAAAAAAAGGGGGTCCACTAGACTCACGTGGTTGGCGGCTAAGATGACGCCACCTGTGGGGGGTAGATATTCCCCTCCAATCACCTGGAGGCGGAAGAGCCCCCTGGCTATGGGCGACAATATATAGCGGAGAAAGGTATAAAGCATAATCAGGAACTTCCTAATCAGCCAAAGAAATCCACGGCTTTTATATACACCTTTCCTCCTAAATGCAAGAAAAAAAATGTTAAGGGGCCCTAAATTAGCCTTCGTATCTCCTCCATCATGGCTTCTACCACCTCTTCCGGGCTAAGTCCAGTACTGTCAATAAAGATGGCATCAGGGGCCCTTTTGAGTGGTGAATGGATCCGTCCCATGTCCTGAGCATTGCGCCGTTTTATCTCTTCCAGGGTCTCCTCCAGGGTGCCGTCCTCTCCCCTTCTTTCCAATTCCCGATGCCGCCTTTGCCCCCTCTCCTCCAAGGAGGCATAAAGATAAAACTTTACCGCTGCATCCGGGAAAACCACGGTACCGATATCCCGTCCCTCTATAACTACCCCCCTGCCACTGCCCATCTTTCGTTGGAGCTCCACCATCCTTTGCCTAACTTCGGGAAACGTCGAGACCAGGGAGGACGCCCTTCCGACCCGGGCCCCGCGGATTTCCTGAGAGACGTCCCGACCGTCCACAGAGACCTTCAGGTCCCCTCCTTGATAGATGATCTCGATCCTAATTTCATGGGCCAGATCGGCGAGGGCATGGGTATCCCTCAGATCCAGGCCTGAATCCAAGGCCTTCCATGCAAGGGCCCGGTACATTGCCCCGCTATCTACATAGAGGTAACCCAACCTCTGGGCTAAAAGCTTAGCCACCGTGCTCTTCCCTGCCCCTACTGGGCCATCAATGGCAATTGTCAAGGGCTTTTTGGGTCTTTCCATAAACCCGGCTTCGGCTGTTCCCTATTTCTAACTTTGAGATTCCTTACAGCCAAGGGCAACCGAAACCTCGGCCCCTAGCTGGCACAGAAGCTCTGCGAACCCGGGAAAGGAGGTATGGATACAATCGATGTCTAAGACCTGAGTATGACCTTCGGCCAGGAGTCCAGCAATGGCCAGGGTCATGGCTATTCGGTGGTCCCCGTGACTTCGGTAGGTGGATCCTCGAAGTTGGGTTCCTCCATCAATGACCAGTCCGTCCTCCCTCTCTTGAACCCGGGCCCCTAATCGGGAGAGCTCCTGGGCTACGGTGGCGATGCGATCGCTCTCCTTGACCCGGAGTTCCCCGGCATCCTGGATAATTGTTTTCCCTGCCGCTTGGGTTGCTGCTAGGGCCAGGATGGGGATCTCGTCGATCAAAAGGGGTATAAGGGGACCTCCAACCTGGGTTCCCTGAAGCTGGCTTGACCTTACCCAAATGTCGGCTACGGGTTCGCCGGAGGCCTCCCGCTGATTGGCCATTTCGATATTGGCTCCCATTGAGCGGAGGACATGGAGGAGGCCGGTACGGGTAGGGTTCACCCCCACCCTCCGCAGGACTATCTCTGAGTTCGGGACTAGCAATGCCGCTACTATCAGGAAGGCGGCTGAAGAAAAATCCCCAGGAATCTCTAGGGCTCGGGCCTCCAGACGCTGAGGAGGCTCCAGACCCACTGCCAGCCCTTTGGTCTTGAGGGGTAGACCAAAGTAATGGAGCATCCTCTCGGTATGATCCCGGGACTGGTGAGGCTCTTCGACCACTGTCTCTCCATCAGCGAAGAGCCCGGCTAAGAGGAGGGCCGATTTCACCTGAGCACTGGCTATGGGATTTTTATGATGGATCCCATGGAGGCATCCACCCCGGATGGCCAGGGGGGCGAAGGCCCCTTTCCCCCTACCCCAAATAGAGGCACCCATCCGGCGAAGGGGCTCAGTAACCCTCCCCATTGGCCTCCGTCGGAGGGATGGATCACCTGTAAGAACCGAGAAAAAGCCCTGTCCTGCCAATACCCCCATCATAAGCCGCATCGTGGTCCCAGAATTTCCCGCATATAAAACGTCTTCAGGTTCAGCCAGGCCCCTGAGCCCCTTGCCCCGAATCAGCAGCCTATCTGGGTCCGGGGCCTCGATTTCCACCCCCATGGCAGTAAAGGCAGTGGCAGTGCGGAGGCAATCCTCCCCGGGGAGAAATCCCTGAATTTCGGTGAGGCCCTCCGCCAGGCTACCCAAGATCACGGCGCGGTGGGAGATAGACTTATCCCCGGGGACCTTGGCCTCACCTTTGAGGGTATTGCCTGGAAGGACGGTGAGCGAGCTTACTCCATGGGAGTCCTCAGAGAATGCACCCCAAGGTTTCACGGCCTTAACCTTCCTCTACAAAAGACTCTTGAGGTTCCTGTCCCGATTTGGGTTCTTTACCTTTCGGCTCTGGGGCCTTCCCGGGCAGGAAATCCGCCTCACCCAGGGGCTTCAGGGGGGAGATAGTGGAAATGGCATGCTTATAAATCATTAATTGCCGACCATCACTTAAGAGGATTACTGTAAAGGCATCGAAGCCCAGGACCCTCCCCTTAAGTTGAAAGCCATTGGTGAGGTAAATAGTTACCGGGGTCTTTTCCCGCCTCACCTGATTCAAAAATACATCCTGCAGGTTATCCCCTACCTTCCCCATAGCCCTCCCCCTTGCTCATTTCAACGCCCACCGCTATGACCTTGTGGGATGTTACACTTTTTATCTACAGCTTTCAAGGCTTTTCTTAACGTAAGCGATGGCCTGGGGCAAGTCCTCCTCCCCTTCCAGCTTGATCCAAGAGATCCCTTCCATCCCCTTAAACCATGTAATCTGACGCTTGGCGTAACGGCGGGTATCTCGCTTAAGGCGACGAACAGCTTCGTCCAAGGGATACATCCCTCGGAGATAGCCCACTACTTGCCGATAGCCCAGTCCCTGGAGGGATTTGAGATGAGGGGAAAATCCCCGCCCAAGCAATCCCGCTACCTCCTCTACCAACCCTTGGGCAAACATACTTTCTACCCGGGCGTCCACTCGCCTATAAAGCTTGGCCCTATCCCAGATCAGGCCAAAGAGACAGGCCTTACGGGGGCGGGAGACTTCTCGGTGCTCCTTTTGCCAGGAAGAGATGGGTTTTCCTGTTTTCTCCCAGACCTCCAAGGCCCTCACGATGCGAAAGAGGTCATGGGTATGAATCCTAGCTGCTGCGGTCGGATCTACCGCTCTAAGCCGAGTCCAGAGGCATCGTCCCCCATTTTTCTCTGCCTCTTGACGTAACCGGTACCGGATGGCTGGATCCTCCCCCGGACTCGGGGAAAGGCCCCAGAGGAGGGTCTTGATATAAAATCCCGTCCCTCCAACCACAATGGGAAGGTGTCCTCGGCGCTCAATTTCCTCAATGGCCTCCTGGGCCAGCCTTTTATACTGAGCGGCGCTGAAAGGCTGATCAGGGTCAACTACGTCTATTAGATGATGGGGGATTCCCCTCCTTTCTGCCGGGGTTGGCTTGGCAGTCCCAATGTCCAAGTAGCGATAAACCTGCATGGAGTCAGCAGTTATTATTTCCCCTTCGAGCTCCCCGGCTAATGACAAGGCCAAGGCGCTCTTGCCCACAGCCGTAGGTCCCCCGATGACCAAGAGAGGCCTCTCTTTGGAAACGGGGTTCCCGATAGTATCTGTCTTCGAAATGGGCGGGGAGGAAGGGCCCAACTCGTCCTTTCCCCAGGAAAACGGTGTGGGATCAGTGGAGTGGCTCTGATTCTTCTACTTGGAATGAATAATGGAGTAATATCCCCAGTAAGGGGGCACGAATTTAAAACCTAAATAAACGGAGGCTACCACTAATACTAGGAAGAAAACAAGTCCGAGTGGGATCCTACCTTCAGGGCCTTTAGGGAAGGCCGGGAATCCCCTCTCGGCCGGGAGGCTCACCTTTTTAGCCAGCTCATCATCCCCCGGAGTTTCGCCCCTACCACCTCGATAGGATGTTCCCCTTCTTTTCGTCGGTAGGCATTGAAGCTGGGGCGGCCAGCCTGGTTTTCCAGGATCCATTCCCGAGCAAAGGCCCCTGTCTGGATCTCCTCAAGGATGTGCCGCATCTCCTCTTTGGTGGACTGGTTGATGATCCGGGGTCCGCGGGTGTAATCTCCGTATTCTGCGGTGTCGCTGATGGAATAGCGCATATAGCTCAGGCCGCCCTGGTACATGAGATCCACAATCAGTTTGAGCTCGTGGAGGCACTCAAAGTAGGCCAGCTCTGGCGAGTATCCAGCCTCCACCAAGGTCTCAAAGCCCGCCTTAACTAGGGCAGTGGCCCCTCCGCAGAGAACTGTCTGCTCTCCAAACAGATCGGTCTCTGTCTCTTCCTTGAAAGTGGTAAGTAACACCCCAGCTCGGGTAGCCCCAATACCCTTGGCATAGGCCAAAGCCGTGGCTTGCGCCTTACCAGTTGTGTCCTGATATACAGCTAGAAGGGAGGGGACACCAGAGCCTTCCAAGAATACCCGGCGCATCATATGACCCGGGCCCTTAGGGGCCACCATAGAAACGTCTACATCAGGGGGGGGGACGAGCTGGTTGTAATGGATGTTAAAGCCGTGGGCAAACATCAGGGTCTTGCCCCGACCCAGGCCCTTCTCTATGGATTCATAATAGACCTGGCGCTGGCTCTGGTCGGGGATGAGAACCATTATGATGTCTGAGGACTTAGCAGCCTCTGCCACAGTCATCACCCGTAGCCCCTCGTCTTTGGCCCTTTTCCATGACTTACTCTCCTTATAAAGCCCGACAACTACCTTGAGACCGCTGTCCCTGAGATTAAGGGCATGGGCATGGCCCTGGCTCCCGTAACCAATAATGGCTATTTGTTTCCTCTTAAGCAACCCGAGATCAGCGTCTTGGTCATAAAACATCCTGCTCATCCTTAACCCCCTTAATCATAAAAGCCCACCACTTTCTGCTCCCTTACCCCCCGGATCTTTTCCTCGTCCCTCTTCCTTATAGCCTTGCTTCCCCTGGCGATGGCCACTTTCCCTGTCCTCACCAGCTCTTGGATGCCATAGGGTTTTAGAAGCTCAATTATGGCCTCGATTTTCTTCTGGTCGCCAGTGGCCTCCAGGGTATAGGTAGTCGGAGTGACATCCACCACTTTCGCTCGGAAGATATCGGCGATCCGAAGCACCTCCGCCCGCACTGCCGGCTCTGCATTCACCTTGAGAAGCACCAATTCCCTATCGACATAATCCTCACCTGTGAGGTCAATGACTTTTATAACGTCGATGAGTTTATGGAGCTGCTTGATCACCTGTTCGATTATAGCGGCGTCTCCCTTAGTTACGATGGTCATGCGGGAAATGGTAGGATCCAGGGTCTCCCCTACCGAAAGGCTATCAATGTTGAAACCCCGGCCGCTGAATAGCCCTGCAATGCGAGCCAGGACGCCGAACTTGTTTTCTACAAGCACCGCTATGGTATGGTTTTGGTTTTCTGCCTCGTTTGCCATCTCCGCTTACCTCTACTATCTGGTCATCTAGTCTATTTGGTCGTCTAGTCTATTTGGTCAAGATAGACGAAACAGACGAAATAGACCAGATAGACGAAACAGACGACATTGTTGCGAACCCTCGATCATATGTCTACTTTACTGCCTTGAGCTTCTTTTCCTCCTTCTTGGGTTTTTCCAGAAGCATGTCCTTTATACCGGCCCCCGCCGGGACCATAGGAAAGACACATTCCATTGGGTCCACCTGAAAGTCGATGACCACCGGCCTGGGAGTAGAGAAGGCTTCCATCAGGACAGGCGTCACCTCCTCTGGCCTGGTGGCCCGCAGGCCCACCGCACCATAGGCCTCGGCCAACTTAACGTAATCAGGGGAAACAGAGAGGTTCACCTGGGAGTAGCGCTCCTTGAAGAAGAGCTCCTGCCACTGGCGGACCATCCCTAGGTGCTGGTTATTTAGAATGGCCACTTTGACCGGGAGGTTATATTCAACAACAGTGGCCAACTCCTGAACCATCATTTGAAAGCTGCCGTCGCCATCGATGTCGATCACCAGCTTGTCGGGAAAGGCCGCTTGGGCCCCCATGGCGGCAGGAAAACCGTAGCCCATAGCCCCCAATCCTCCCGAGGTTAAAAAGGTGCCCGGCCTTTTGAAGTGGTAAAATTGGGCCGTCCACATTTGATTCTGTCCCACCCCGGTGGCGATGATGGCCTCCCCATTGGTGAGCCGGGAGATCTCCTCCACCACATACTGGGGCTTGATAACGTTATTGTCCCAGTCGTAACGGAGGGGGTGCTTCTCTTTCCAAACCTTGATCTGGCGGAGCCAATGCTCCCTGGCCTCCTTCCAGGTCTGATCAGTAGCTTCGGCTAGCTCCTGATTTAGCTTAATGAGCACGTTCTTCGCATCCCCTACAATGGGAATATCCACCTGCACGTTCTTGCTGATGGCCGAAGGGTCTATATCGATATGGATAATCAAGGCTTCGGGCGCAAACTCATCGATCTTCCCCGTCACCCGGTCATCAAAGCGGGCCCCTACGGCAATGATTAGGTCGGAATGGGTAACGGCCGTATTGGTATACCAGGCCCCATGCATCCCTAACATGCCCAGGGAAAGGGGATGCTGGCCAGGGAAGGCTCCCAAGCCCATAAGGGTAGTGGTGACCGGGATCTTGGTGAGTTCGGCCAACTCCAGAAGCTCAGCCGAGGCCCCGGATCTGATAACGCCTCCCCCCACATAGATAATGGGCCGCTTGGCCTTGAGGATAGCCTTGGCCGCCTTATTTATCTGGCCAGTGTGACCCTCATAGGTAGGGTTATAGCTCCGGAGGCTCACCTTATCGGGATAGTGAAAGACGGTCTCGCTCAAGATGACGTCTTTTGGGAGATCCACCAATACAGGGCCAGGGCGGCCGGTGGAGGCGATATGGAAGGCCTCCTTTATGGTCCTGGCCAGATCCCTTATATCCTTCACAAGGTAGCTATGCTTGGTGCAGGGGCGGGTCATTCCCACGATGTCCGCCTCTTGGAAGGCGTCGTTTCCTATTAGGGGGGTGGGTACCTGCCCGGTGAAGACCACGATGGGGATGGAATCCATATAAGCCGAAGCCACTCCGGTCACGGTGTTGGTGGCCCCCGGGCCAGAGGTGACCAGAGACACCCCTACCTTTCCCGTGGCCCTGGCGTAGCCGTCGGCGGCATGGGCTGCTGCCTGCTCATGCCTTACCAGGATGTGCTTAATGGAGGAATCATAGAGAGTATCATAAATAGAAAGCACTGCCCCCCCGGGGAGGCCAAAAATCACATTTACCCCCTCCCGGAGCAGAGACTCGACAAAGATCTTGGCGCCTGTCAATTTCAAGGAATGGACCTCCTTTGTAGCCGAGGCCAGGCCGCTAGGGTCTACCTTTAAGCACCGCTCCGGCCTTGGCTGAAGTCACGAGGCTGGCATAGCGGGCCAGCCACCCATCCGTCACCTTAGGTGGCGGGGCCTTCCAACCCTCCCGCCGCCTCTTCATCTCCTGGGCAGATACCCGAAGCTCCAAACGTCGTTTAGGGATATCTATGGAGATGGAATCCCCTTCCTCCACTAATGCTATGGGTCCACCATCTGCCGCCTCCGGAGAAACGTGACCAATGCAGGGGCCTCTCGTTGCCCCGGAGAAGCGCCCATCGGTGATGAGGGCCACACTCTCCGATAATCCCATTCCCGCAATAGCCGCAGTGGGGGAGAGCATTTCCCGCATGCCAGGCCCCCCTTTGGGTCCCTCGTAACGGATAACCACCACATCTCCCGGAGACACCTTCCCCTTCATAACGCTTTCCATCGCCCCTTCTTCAGAATCGAAGACCCGGGCCCGTCCCACAAAGCGGAGTATCTTTTCGCTTACCGCCGACTGTTTTACTACTGCCCCCTCCGGTGCCAGGTTTCCACGGAGGACGGCGATCCCGCCCTCGGGATGGTAGGCCTCCTTAGGAGCCCGTATGACCTGGGGGTCAGCAACAGCTGCCCCTTTCAAGTTCTGATATACCCTCTTTCCTGTGACTGTAAGGACGTTATGGAGTTTTTCTTTCAGTCGGAGCATCACGGCCGGGATCCCACCCGCGAACTCCAAGTCCTCCAAGAAGTGATTCCCCCCGGGGAGAAGGTTGGCCAGGTGGGGGGTGCGCCTGGAGATTCGGTCAAAGAGTTCCAGGTCCAGCCATTGCCCTGTCTCGTGGGCAATGGCAGCGATGTGGAGCACGGCATTAGTAGAACCTCCCAGGGCCATGTCCACAGCTATAGCGTTTTCAAAGGCCTTCTCGGTCATAATCTGGCGTGCCGTGAGGTTCTCATGAATCAGCCCCACAATTCGACGGCCGCTCTCAAAGGCGATGGAGCGCTTCTTAGAGGAGACGGCCAGGGCCGTGGCGCATCCGGGAAGGGACATCCCTAGGGCTTCGGTAACGCAGGCCATGGTATTGGCAGTGAACATCCCCGAGCATGAACCAGGCCCTGGGCAGGATTCACGCTCGAGGCATTCCAGCTCCCGAGCATCGATCTCTCCACGCTGGAATCTGCCAGTGGCCTCAAAGTTATGGACCAGGGATAGCCTCCGGCCATCATAGCGGCCGGCAAGCATAGGGCCGGCAGTAACCATGATGGCCGGTATATCCAGGCGCCCTGCAGCCATCAGCATTCCCGGGGTGATCTTATCGCAGTTGGTAAGGAGTACCAGGCCATCAAAGCAGTGGGCTAAGGCCACTGACTCCACCATGTCGGCGATGAGCTCCCGGGATGGGAGGGAATAGCGCATCCCGGCATGACCCATGGCGATGCCATCACAGATCCCGGGGACACTGCAAAAGAAGGGCACTCCCCCTCCGGCGTGGACCCCCTTCTCGATAAAGCGCTCTAGATCCCGCATTCCTATGTGCCCTGGGATGATGTCACTCGAGCTCGAGATAACTCCAACGAAGGGCTTATCCATCTCCTCCTTGGTCAAGCCCGTGGCGTAAAATATGGCCCGATGAGGGCTCCGTTCTAAACCCTTTTTTATTTTATCGCTTCGTAACCCCATACCCCTATCCCTGCCCTTCGGGTGTAAAGAAAGTATAAATTTGTTAATTAACATAAAAGAATA
>JACRGL010000130.1 GCA_016212365.1 Candidatus Methylomirabilota bacterium
CAGCGATTTTTATCCGACCAGCAAAAGGTGGTGGAGTTGATTTTCCAGGATGTGGAGGAGCGTTTCGAGGCCTTCTTGAAGCATCTCCAGGAACAACAGAAGATCCTGGAGGCGCTGGTAGAGCCCGATGTAAGCCAGGAATTGCAGACACTGAGCGGCCTTATAGCGGAACGGCAGCGAGCCCTCGATAAGTTTTCTTCCAAAGAGGAGCCCCAAGTCGCAGAGCTCTTCGATGAACTAGAGGGCCTGTATCAGAAGTACCGCAGTCTAGAGGGAGGAAGGGGTCAGCTGCTATTCAAGGTTTTGGACGAGCTTCGCCGCTCCGATGAAAAGCTCAAGGAGTCCCTCCGGCCACTCCCCCCTGAGTTAGCCGAGGAGAGGAAGGCCTAAGGATAGACCCGCGGGAACCCCCCTTTGCTGTTACCAGAGACCTACTCCTCCCCTTATCCTTTCCAAGTCTACCCGGAAATCAATTTTCGATTGCCTCCACCGCCCCCTTATGTTAATTTCCCATCCAATCCCTTTTTAGCCTCTTTAAAACAGGACAAGGCTTCGTGCTGAAAGGAAAAGGGGAATACATTCTGGCCATAACCGGGGCCAGTGGGGCCATCCTAGGGGTGCGACTCCTGGAGCGGCTCCGAAGCCTGGGTTTCGAGGTCCATCTTATCCTATCTCGGGAGGCAAGGGCGATCCTCAGAGAGGAAACAGGCCGCGAGCCCAAGGCCCTCTCCTCATTGGCCTCATTTTCTTATGCTGAGGAGGACCTCAGTGCCCCCTTAGCGAGCGGCTCTTTTGTAGCCCCTAACATCCGGGCAATGGTCGTGGTTCCCTGTTCCATGAAGACCCTTGCCGCCATTGCGGGTGGATACGCCGATAACCTCATCACCCGTGCTGCCGATGTTGTCCTCAAGGAAGGAAAGGAACTATTGCTGGTAGTGCGGGAAAGCCCCTTCAACGCCATTCATTTAGAGAATATGCTAAAGATGGCCCTCTTGGGGGTCCGCATCATTCCAGCGATGCCCTGCTTTTACCAGAGGCCCAAAACGGTGGAAGAGCTAGTGGACCAGATGGTAAGCCGGATTTTGGACCAGCTAGGGATCCATGGGAAAGAGGGTAGCCGCTGGAAGGGGCGAAGGCCCCGGGTGGAAGGCCGGAAAAGGGTTAAGAGGCCTAGGTCTTGATAACCCTGCTTCCTTTTCTGACAGGGACTTTTGCTTTTCCTCTTTTTAGTCCACCGTGCTATAATGTCAGAAACCTCAGAACATTCTAATCCAATGATTCACCCTTTCATCGACCTTCTACGATCCCAGGTCCTCCTCCTGGATGGGGCCATGGGGACCCTGCTCCAAGAAAGGGGTCTCCCTCACGGGCGTCCCCCCGAGGAGCTCAACTTGAATAACCCTGCCCTGGTTCAAGGAGTCCACGCCGACTACCTGGCCGCTGGTGCCGAGATTTTGGCGACCAATACCTTTGGCGCTAATCGGATAAAGCTAGGGGCATATAGCCTGGGAGACAAAACGGTCGAGATCAACCGAAAGGGGGTCTCCTTGGCCAAGGAAGTTGGAGCCGGCCGGGCAGCTGTGGCCGCATCGGTAAGCTCTCTGGGTATACTTATGGAGCCTTTGGGCGATCTCTCATTTTCTGAGGTGAAGGAGGTCTTCAAGGAACAGATCGCTGCATGCGCTGACGCTGGCGCCAATCTCATCCTGATAGAAACCATGTCTGATATACGGGAAGCTAAGGCAGCAGTAATGGCTGCAAAGGAGGTCTGTGGTCTCCCAGTAGTGGCCATGATGACCTTCGGAGAGGACCTGCGCACTATGCTGGGCACTGATCCCGAGACCGCTGCCACTGTGCTGGAAGCGGCTGGGGTGGATGCGGTGGGGGCTAATTGCAGTCTGGGACCCGAGGGGGTCCTCCAGGTAATGGAGCGAATGGCCAAAGTATCTGGCCTACCTTTGGTGGCCCGACCCAATGCCGGCCTCCCCCAACTCCAGGGGGTAAGGACGGTCTTCCCTACCAGCCCAGAGGAGATGGCCGCTTATGTGCCCCGCTTTCTAGAGGCCGGGGTCAGCATCCTGGGCGGTTGCTGCGGCACCACCCCTGAACACATCCGGGCCCTGGCCGCAAAAATCCATGGGCTGGTCCCTAAAAAGAGGGGGATCCCGTTGGCATTACGCCTGTCAAGTCGCACCAAGACCATCTTTATCGGCTACGGCCGTCCGCCCCTCATGGTGGGCGAGCGCATCAACCCCACGGGGAGGAAGGCCCTGACGGTAGAGCTAAAGGAGGGAAAATTCTCTCTCCTCCGCCAGGAGGCCCGGGGGCAGGCGGAAGCCGGGGCCAGCCTCCTTGACGTCAACGTGGGGGTGCCTGGGGCAGATGAGCCCACCTTGATGGCGGCGGCGGTGAGGTCCGTCCAAGAGGTAGTGGACCTCCCCTTGGTTCTTGATTCCTCAAATCCGGATGCCCTAGAGGCTGGCTTAGAGGCAGTGGAGGGAAAGGCCCTTATCAACTCGGTAAGCGGGGAGGAGAAGAGCCTTAAACGCCTCCTTCCTGTAGCCAAGCATTATGGGGCTGCTGTCCTTGGCCTCTGCCTCGATGAGCGGGGTATCCCGAGGACCGCTGAAGACAGACTCCAGATTGCCCGGAGGATCCTGGAGGAGGCCTTAAAAGCGGGGTTATCCCCTCAAGACCTGATCTTTGACCCCCTGACCCTGACGGCGGCTTCGGAGCCTGCACAGGCTCGGGAGACCCTTCGGGCCCTTTCCCTTATTAAGGAGGAGCTGGGGCTTCCCACTATCCTGGGGGTGAGCAACATCTCCTTTGGCCTTCCCAATCGGGGCATGCTTAACGCCTCCTTTCTGGCCATGGCCTTCGCTCATGGCCTGGACCTGGCCATCGTGAATCCCTATGATCTCCGGATTCAGGAGGCCTTCTACTCGAGCCGGGTCCTCCTCAATCAGGATCCAAAGGCGGAGGCGTATATTGAGTGGCAGGAACGGGCCTCAAAGAGACCGGAGACTGGAGACTTGAGACCAGAGACTAAGGCCATCAGCCATCAACCATCAGCCATCAACCATCGGCCATCAGCTATCAGCCATGAGTTAACTATAAAGGAGCGCCTCTTTAAGGCCGTTTTAGAAGGGGACCGGGAGGCTATAGTCCCCCTTGTGGAGGAAGCCCTGGCGGGCGGGATGAGGTCTCTGGAGGTTTCTAACTCCGCCCTTATCCCTGCCCTGGAGGAGGTGGGGGAGCGCTTCGGAAAGGGAACCTATTTCCTGCCCCAGGTAATGCTCTCGGCCGAAGCAGTGAGGCTCGCCTTTGAGCGCCTGAAGCAGGAGATGAAGCGCGAGGAGCAAGGCCATCGCGGCCGGGTCCTCCTGGCCACGGTGGAGGGTGACATTCACGATATCGGGAAGAATATCGTTGGGACGCTCTTAGAGAACCATGGCTTCGAGGTCGTAGATCTGGGCAAGAGCGTCCCCGCTGAGCGGATCCTGGATGAAGCACGGCGCCTCCGGGTAGATATTATAGGCCTGAGCGCCCTCATGACCACCACGATGATTCGGGCGGAGGAGGTCGTCAAAAAGGTCCAGGAGTGGAATATAACCATCCCTGTAATGGTGGGAGGAGCAGTCCTTACTCAAGAATTCGCAAATCGGATTGGGGCTGTCTATGCCAAGGACGCGCTAGAGGCAGTGGCCAAGGCAAAGGCCCTCCTTCAAGGGCGTAATACCCCTCACCCTTCCCCTCGCCCCTCAGGGGAGAGGGATGGGGAGAGGGGGTAGGTATGGAAATTAATGTCTTTAACTATTCACTATTCACCTTTCACCATTCACGAGTATGTATAAGCTCCTTGCCGTAATCTCTTCTCTTATTATTGCCATTATCTCTAGTATGGGTTACCTGGGCATAATTGTGGCCATGGCCCTGGAGAGCGCCTGTATTCCCCTGCCCAGCGAGGTGATTATGCCCTTCTCCGGCTACCTCGTCTCCCAGGGGAGGTTCAGCCTTTTAGGGGTGGCAGTGGCCGGGGCTTTAGGATGCAGCCTGGGCTCTGTCCTGGCCTATTATGTGGGGGTCTATGGGGGTCGCCCTTTTATTGAGAGATACGGCCGCTACTTCCTCATAACCCGCCATGAACTGGCCCTGGCAGATCGCTGGTTCGAAAGGTACGGAGATAAGGCCACCTTTATCAGCCGGCTGCTACCGGTAATCAGGACCTTCATCTCTCTTCCCGCCGGTATCTCCCGCATGAACTTTCCCCGCTTCTTGATCTACTCCTTCGTGGGGTCCCTCCCCTGGACATTTGCTTTGGCCTATGTGGGCATGAAGCTAGGGGAACACTGGGAGAGGGTTGGGGATGTCATCCGGAAGCTGGATTTCCTTATCGTTGGCGGCTTGATTGGCCTGGTAGTTTGGTTCCTCTGGCGTAGGCTAGCGGGAAACCGTTCTGCCCCGGAAATCGTCGATTGAGCCTGGATCGGACGCGTAGCGTCAGAGCTTGTCTCCGACGGAAATTCACTGCAGACGAGTTCGTTGCTAAAACTTTGTGAAAGGGGGAACTAGAGATGCTCAGGATTATCCCCAGGGAAGAGAAGTTCTTCGATATGTTCGAGGAGGCGGCACGGAATATCCTTATTGGGGCTCAGGCCCTCTGCGATATGATAGAGGATCTGGTCGACGCCGAGGCCAAAGCTCAAGGAATTAAGGAGATAGAGGCTACAGGGGACAGGATAACCCACGAGATAATCAAGAAATTACACAGGACTTTCGTTACCCCCATTGACAGGGAGGACATTTATAAACTCACCTCCGCCCTGGACGACGTCCTGGACCTGACGGAGGCTGCCGCTGCCAGGATGGCCCTTTTTAAGATAAAGGAGTCCACCAAAGAGGCCAAGGAACTCTGCCATATCATCCTGAAATCCGCCGAGGAGATTGTGAAGGCCATAACCAATCTTAGGAAGCTGGCGAACGTCTACGACCACTGCGTTGAGATCAACCGTCTGGAGAACGTAGCCGATACCGTATGCCGGGATGCCATCGCCCGTCTCTTCGATGAGGGATTCCCTCCTTTAGAGGTCATCAAGTGGAAGGAGATCTACGAGACCTTAGAAACGGCCACTGACCGCTGCGAGGACGTGGCAAACATCGTGGAAGGGGTTGTATTGAAATACGAATAAGAGGAGGAAACCCAAGGATGCCAGAAGGGTTGCTATCCCTGGTTCCCGTGCTCCTGCTGGTGCTTGCCGCTGAGTTTGTCAATGGCTGGACCGATGCCCCCAATGCCATCGCCACTGTGGTCTCTACCCGAGTCCTCTCCCCCCATTATGCCTTGATCATGGCTACTTTCTTTAACATCCTGGGTGCCCTTTCGGGAACGGCCGTGGCCTTCACCATAGGCAAGGGAATTGTGAAATCGGAGATTATTAATCTGCCTACGGTCGCTGCCGCTATGGTAGGGATCGTATTTTGGAGCACCCTGGCCTGGTACTATGGGCTTCCCACCAGTGAAAGCCATGCCCTTGTCGCAGGTCTCGCTGGAGCAGGCCTGGCCACCGCAGGGCCATCCGTACTCCTGTGGGATGGGTGGCGAAAAGTCCTAATTGGACTGATCTTCTCCACCTTCCTGGGGTTTTTGGGCGGCTTAGGGATCATGACCTCCATCTACCGGCTTTTTTATCGCAGTAGCCCTGGCGTAATTCGAAGGCTCTTTGGCAAACTCCAGATCCTATCCGCGGCCTTTATGGCCTTCAGTCACGGGAGTAATGACGGCCAAAAGTTTATTGGTGTCTTTACTTTGACTCTGGTTTTAGGCGGAGTCCTGCCTGAATTCCGGGTTCCCCTGTGGGTGATTCTGCTGTGCGCCGGGACCATGGGGATTGGTACCGCCGTGGGCGGATGGAGGATTATCAAGACCATGGGTCTCCGACTCACAAAACTTGAACCGGTCCACGGTTTTGCTGCTGAGACCTCGGCGGCCTTCGCAATCGAACTCGCCTCTCGCCTCGGCATTCCCCTGAGCACGACCCATACCATCACCACGGCCATCATGGGCGTTGGGGCAACCCGGAGGTTCTCGGCGGTCAGATGGGGAGTGGGGGGGGAGATCGTGACGACGTGGATCCTGACCTTTCCCGTCTGCGCCCTGATTGCGTGGCTGGTAACGCAGGCCGTCAAGGCAGTATTTTAGATTTTCCTTGACAAAGGGTGGGATTGGTATTAGTTTTCCACAACTAAGGGCTGGCCAGAAAAGGGCTTTATAGCGTGAGTTAAATGGGTACTAACAGAGAGAAACTGGATACGTTGCCGGTTTCTCTTTATTTTTGAGGGGATGCCTTTAAGGACATGGCCGATCAAGGGGTAGCCACCGCAGAAGAGGATAAACTGGAGCTCCGGAGGGACGTAACCATTTGGGGCTCCTTTATGTGGGGCTACGCTGACGTCGGAGCCGATGTCTATGTCGCCCTGGGGCTCGTAATGGCTGCCGCCCAGGGGGCCACAGGCCTGGCCTTTGTCTTAGCTGGATTGGTTTATATCATGATCGGCCTGGCCTATACCGAATTAGCCTCCGCCTATCCGGTAGCCGGGGGAGGTCCCTACTTCGCCATCCGTGGCCTGGGGGATTTCTGGGGCTTCGTGGCCGGATCGGCCCTCCTCCTCGACTACACCATCGACATCGCCCTCTTCGCCGCCGCCTCGGCCGGCTACCTCAACTTCTTCTTTCCGAGCATCCGCGAGTTCCAGATCGACATCGGCCCCTTGAGGAAGCTCAATCCTCTCTGGGGTTTCGAAACCCTTGTCATCATCGGGGCCCTGATCCTGTTGAACATCCGAGGGATCCGGGAATCCTCCCTCGTCAATGAGATCCTTGGAGGGATCGATATCGTTTTAGAGTCCAGCTTGATCATCCTCGGCTTTACCCTCGCCTGGAAGCCCGAACTCCTGGCCCTCCAGTGGAAAACCCAATTCCCGTCCCTTCACAACTTCATGTACGGTTCCTCGCTGGCCATCATCTCCTTCGTCGGGCTCGAGTCCATCTCCCAGGCGGCCCAGGAGACAAGGCGGCCTGCCTCCATCATTCCAAGGACCTCCATCACGCTGATTTTCACTGTCTTCATCTTCGCCACGGCCTTCTCAACGCTTGGCCTCGGCCTACTGCCCTGGCAGGTATTTGCTGAGCGCGAAGGAGACCCCGTGGCCAGGCTGGCAAGCACTATCCCTTATATTGGCATCATCGCCGGCCCCTTCACCGCTATTATCGGAGCCACCATCCTCTTCATCTCATCAAACACCGGCGTCATGGGCGCTTCCCGTCTCACCTATTCCATGGCCCATTACCAGGTGATCAGCCCCTGGTTCTCCGTCATCCATCCCAGGTACCGGACTCCCCTCAGGACCATCGTCGTCTTCTCTTTCATCGGTATCATCGAGACCGTCCTCTCCTTCTTGACTCCGAAGGCGTTGGACACGCTGGGGAACATGTACGCCTTCGGCGCGACCTTGGGCTACACCATAGTCTTTATCGCCTTGATAAAGCTGCGCTTCTCCGACCCCTACTCCCCACGGCCCTACAAGATGCCCTTCAATGTTAAGCTGCGGCACAAAGGTCGAATCGTTGAGTTTCCTCTTCTCGGTCTCCTCGGGATGCTGGGGGTTTCTACTATTCTCTTCGAAGTAATCCTTACCCACGAGATCGGCCGGATCGCCGGTCCAGCATGGATCCTTTTATGCTTTCTCTACTACGCCTGGTACCGGAGGAAGCAAAGG
>JACRGL010000016.1 GCA_016212365.1 Candidatus Methylomirabilota bacterium
CGACGAGATAGACGAAATAGGCCATATGGACGAGATAGACGAGATACAGGGACGTTCGCCCCTACGGTTGACCGCTGATGGCTGATAGCTTCATCAAAAGCTCCTCCCCAACCCTCCATATATCCCCAGCCCCCAGGGTGAAGACCATATCCCCTGGACGGAGCTCGGGGAGGAGGAGATCGGGTATCTCCTCTTTATCAGCGACGAAGGTCACATCCCGGTGTCCATGGTCTTTTGCCCCGGCAGCGATTTGCTCCCCTTTCACCCCTGGAATAGGGGTCTCCCCGGCGGGGTAGATCTCGGTAACCAGGAGCTTATCTGCCTGGTAGAAGGCGGTAAAGAAGTCCCGAAGGAGGGCCTTGGTGCGGGTGTAGCGATGGGGCTGAAAGACGACCACTACCCTCCGGCCAAAGCTGTCCTTGGCAGCGTTCAAGGTGGCATGGATCTCAGCAGGGTGGTGGGCGTAATCGTCAACTACTATGATGTCGTCCACCACACCTTTGATGTGAAAGCGGCGCGCCACCCCACTGAACTCCTCCAGGGCCTCCCTGACCCAGGCAAAGTCCATTTCCAGGTCGAGGCCCACGGCCACTGCCGCCAAGGAATTATAGACATTGTGGAGGCCAGGGACCCTGAGCCTCATCCTCCCCAATGGCCGGCCCTTGAGGAGGGCCTCAAACTCCGAGTTCATCTGATGGAAAGAGATATCCCGGGCCACCAGGTCGGCCTGGGAGCGGAGGCCATAGGTGACGAAGCGTTTCTCAACCTGAGGGAGTAAGGCCTGGATATTCTCCTGGTCCAGGCAGAGGACGGCAGAGCCATAAAAAGGTACTTTGTTGATAAACTGGAGAAAGGCCTCCTTGATGTGATCGAGGTCCCGGTAGTAATCCATATGCTCCTCATCAATGGTCGTCACCACGGCGATGGTGGGCGAGAGCTTCAGGAAAGACCCATCGCTCTCGTCGGCCTCGGCCACCAGAAAATCCCCCTGACCGAGGCGGGCATTAGAGCCCAGGCTGTTCAACCTGCCTCCAATGACGATGGTGGGATCGAAGCCCCCCTTTGCCAAAACGGTGGCGATCATAGAGGTGGTGGTGGTCTTGCCGTGGGTCCCGGCCACGGCCACCCCATATTTCATGCGCATAAGCTCGGCCAGCATCTCCGCCCGGGGAATAACAGGTATAAGGCGCTCGCGGGCCGCCACCGGTTCCGCGTTGTCCATGGGGACCGCCGAGGAGCGAACCACCACGTCCGCCCCTTCCACATGGGCAGCGTCATGGCCAATCCAGACCTTTATCCCCAGACCCTGGAGCCGTCTCGTGACCTCTGATTCCTTCAGGTCGGAGCCGGTAACCACGTAGCCCAGGTTGTGGAGGACCTCGGCGATGCCACTCATTCCTGCACCGCCTATGCCTACAAAATGGATGTGGCGAATCTTCTTAAACATCTTTTTTGTCTTCAGTCTCCGGTCTTCAGATGGTCAGCCATGTAGGGGCCGACCTCCGGGCACCCACCTTTGGTGGGTCGGGCCCTATTTGGTCATTTGGTCTATCTGGTCTATCTGGTCTGTCTCGACGAGATGACGAAATAGACGAAACGACGAGATAGACGAAATAGGCCATATGGACGAGATAGACGAGATACAGGGACGTTCGCCCCTACGGCTGAGCCCTGAGGACTGAAGACTCCTCTATTCACCATTCCCGTCCTTCCCTGCCAGTTCATAAATCAAATCCGCAATACGGGCCGCTGCCTCTGGCCTCCCCAGGGACCTGGCCCTAGCGGCCATCTCCTCCAGTTTGGAACGATTATGAAGAAAGGCCCGGATAAGGCCGGCCAGCTTTCCTCCGTCCAGATCCTGGTCCCGGATCACCTCCGCCCCACCAACCATTGCCAGGGCCCTGGAGTTAAGCCGCTGATGGTCATTGGCAGCAAAGGGGTAAGGGATCAAGAGGGCTGGCTTGCCCAGGGCGCAGAGCTCGGCAATAGTGCTCGCCCCAGCCCGGCAGATGCAGAGATCCGAGGCGGCATATGCCGAAGTCATATCATGGAAGTAAGGTCGAACGGCAGCCCGAAATCCATGCCGGCGGTAAGCTCCCTCTACCCAATCCAGATCCCTCTCCCCGGTAGCATGGAGGAATTGGAGTTCCCCTTGGAGACCCTCCAAGCCTTGAAGGGCCTCGGCCATGGCCTGATTGATCCGATGGGCCCCCTGGCTTCCCCCAAAAGCGAAGGTAGTAAGCTCCTTCTCCCCTAAACCCAAGACCTTTCGGGCTTCCTCCCTATCCCCCTTCAAAAGCTCCCTTCGGATGGGGTTCCCGGTGACCTCCACTCGCCTCCCTTTCAAGAAGGAAGCCGATTCAAAAAAGGAGAGGGCCACCACGTCCACTACCCTTGAAAGCCAGCGGTTTGTGAGGCCTGGATAAGCATTCTGCTCATGAATCAAGGTAGGAATGCCCCGTAGGGCAGCGGCCAAGACCACTGGCCCCGAGGCGTATCCGCCCATCCCCACTACTACCTGGGGACTGAACCGGGAGAGGACCCCCCAGGCCTGGGTCAGGCTTCGAGGTATCTGGGCCAGACAGAGGACCTTTTCAAAAAATGTTCTGCCCTGAAGTCCACGAACCTCGATAGTCTCTAGCCTCAAGCCTTCCTGGGAGACCAGTGAGGCCTCTAGCCCCCCCCTGGTTCCCACAAAGACGGCCTCGATCCGGAGATCGCGGCTCAATAACTCCCTGACAATGGCCAGGGCCGGATGGATATGACCCCCTGTGCCGCCCGCTGCCAAAAGCACCTTCACCGGAGCCTACCTCGAGGTACCACATATTGGGAGATGTTGAGCAAAATCCCGACGCCCATCAGGCTAATGACCAGGGAAGAACCCCCGAAGCTTACAAAGGGGAGGGGGAGGCCAGCGGTGGGTAAGAGGCCAACCACCATCCCCACATTGACGACCGCTTGGGCCACGATAGCCCCAGTAATCCCCATGGCCAGATAGGTCCCGAAGAGGTCAGGCGCACCCAAGGCGGTGCGGACCCCCCTCCAGAGGAAAACCCCGAACAGGAAGAGGACCAGGCTTGCCCCCAGGAAGCCCATCTCCTCACCCACGATGGCGAAAATGAAATCGGTGTGGGGCTCTGGAAGATAGAAGAGTTTCTGGATACTGTCCCCCAAGCCCCTTCCTAGAAGGCCCCCAGGGCCTAGGGCATAGATGGACTGATTGAGCTGATAGCGGACCTGAGAAGAGACCCGCGATGGATCGAGGAGGGCCCAGAGGCGGGTCTTGACGTGGGGGAAGCTGGCCGCCACTAAGAGGACGGCAGGGGTCAGCGAAATCCCCGCCAAGATTAGGTGAGAGACCCTCACCCCGGCTACGAAACACATCAGGAGGGCCACTAGGGCTACGATCATGGCTGTTCCCAAATGGGGCTCAAGGACGATCAGGGAGAATAGGAGGCCCGTGAGGACCAATGGAGGAAGTAACCCTTCCCAAAGTCCATCCACTTTCTCTCCCTTCTTAGAGAAAAGGTGGGCCAGAAAGAGGATCAAGGAGAACTTCCCGAGCTCCGAGGGCTGAAAGGAAAAGCTAAAGAGGCGGAGCCAGCGGCGCGCCCCTTTTACTTTTATACCCACTGTAGGGACTAACACTAAGAGCAAGAGGAAGAGGGAAAGGAGGTAGAGGATGGGGGCATAGCGCCTGAGGGAGCGGTAATCATGGCCCATCATCCAGAACATGACCAGAAGCCCCAAGAAGGCCCATATGAGCTGCCTCTTCAAAAAGTAGGCAGGGTCCCCAAACTTCTCCTGAGCCCTAATAGCACTGGCGCTATAGATCATCACAATCCCTAGCCCTACTAGCATGAGGGTAACCACGAAGAGGAGTTTATCCCATCGAAGTTTGCTGGGCATATCCCTAAACCCTCAACTCCAGCACTGCTTTTTTGAAAGCCCGCCCCCGCTCCTCGAAGTCGGCGAACATGTCAAAGCTGGCACAGGCCGGAGAAAGCAGTACTATTTCCCCTTTTTGGGCCAATTTTGAGGAAAGGGCTACTGCTTCTGCCATGCTTCCCGCCTCAAAGAGGGGGCAAGTCCCATCAAGGGCCCTCCTGAGCTTTTCTTTGGCCTCGCCAATGAGAACAGCCGCCTTGACCCGCTCTTTAACCAAAGGAGCCAAAGGAGTGAAGTCTTCCCCTTTATCCCTTCCACCCGCGATGAGGACAATGGGCGAAGAAAAGCTTTCCAGGGATTTGATCACTGCCCCGACATTGGTCCCTTTGGAGTCGTTTATATAGCTCACTCCATTAATCTCGGCCACGGGCTCCAGGCGATGCTCCAAGCCGGGAAACTGACCGAGGGCCTTTCGTATGGATGCTGCCTCAGCTCCAGCCAAACGGGCCACGGCCACTGCAGCGAGGGCGTTTTCCAGGTTATGGACCCCCTGGATCCGCACATCCTTCCATGATGCAACTCCTTCCCGGACCCCTCCTTGGGAGAAGAAGATCAGGTCCCCTTGAAGGAAACAGCCCTGGAGCACCTCGTGATGCCTGCTGAAGTGGAAGGGTTGTGCCTTTATACCATGGGCCCTTTTCAAGACCTCAGGGTCGTCGGCATTCAAAATGGCGTAATCTGTAGGGCCCTGATTCTCAAAGATCCGAACCTTGGCAGCGTAGTAGTCCTCTAAGGAGGCATAGCGGTCAAGGTGGTCAGGGGCCAGGTTTAAGAGGAGGCTCATTAGTGGGCGGAAGGCATGGATGCCTTCCAGCTGAAAGCTGGAGAGCTCTGCAATTACCAGGACCTCGGGGCCGAGTTCAGGGATTACCTCCGAGAGGGCAGTTCCGACATTCCCCGCCACTACTACTTGTAATCCCGCCTCTTTTAGGATCTCCCCCAGGAGGCTTACGGTGGTGCTTTTACCATTGGTGCCGGTGACGCCAATTAAGCGGGCCGAGGAGGCGCGGAAGGCCAGCTCTACCTCACTCCAGATGGGGATTCCAAGGGTCCGGGCCTTGAGGAGGAGGGGATGGCGGGGATCCACTCCTGGAGAGAGAACGATGAGATCGGCCTCCAAGAAGGTCTCGGGCCGATGGCCGCCTAGCTCAAGCCTTACGCCCAGATATTGTAGGTAGGCCATGTCTACCTTGATCCCCTCCGCCGGGCTCCGATCGCTGGCAATCACCTGGGCCCCCAATTTGACCAGAAGCTTGGAGGCCGCAAAGCCACTCCGGGCCAGGCCCACTACGGTCACACGCTTACCTTTGAGATTGAGGATGCCCATCTGTCTTCAGTCTCCGGTCTTCAGATGGTCAGCCATGTAGGGGCCGACCTCCGGGCACCCACCTTTGGTGGGTCGGGCCCTATTTGGTCATTTGGTCTATCTGGTCTGTCTGGTCTGTCTCGACGAGATGACGAAATAGACGAAACGACGAGATAGACCAGATAAACGAAACGACGAGATAGACCAGATACAGGGACGTTCGCCCCTACGGCTGAGCACTGAGGACTGAAGACTGCTTTGCTCATCTGAGTTTCAGCGTCGTAAGCGATATAAGGGCTAGAATAAACGAGATAATCCAGAACCTAACGATGATCTTGGGCTCGGCTAACCCGTTTAACTCGTAATGATGATGGATAGGGGCCATGCGAAAGACCCTCCTCCCCGTAGCTTTAAAAGAGGAGACCTGCAGGATTACCGAGATTGTCTCGATCACAAAGATTCCCCCCACAATCAGGAGCAGCAGCTCGTTCTTAATGAGCACCGCCACTGTCCCCAGGGCCGCCCCCAGAGAGAGGGAACCCACATCACCCATGAAAACCTGGGCCGGGTAGGCATTGAACCAAAGGAAGCCCAGGCTGGCCCCCACCATGGCCCCACAAAAGACTGTGAGCTCGCTTGCCCCTTTCACGAAGAGGACTTGAAGGTACTTAGCGGCGGCAGCGTGGCCTGCGATATACGCTAGCACGGTGTAGGTGGCGGCGGCCATGATGAATGGACCAATAGCCAGGCCGTCTAAGCCATCCGTCAGGTTAACGGCGTTCGAGGTCCCCACGATGACCAGCATTACAAAAAGGATGTAAAACCAGCCGAGGTCTGGCATCACCCGTTTGAAGAAGGGAATAGCCAGCTTGGTAGTGAAGGCATCCACCGGGTAAAGATAAAGGTAGCCCCCAACCAGAAGCCCCAGAAGGATCTCCCAGCCGAACTTGTAGCGGGCCGCTAGGCCCTTGCTGGATTTGCGAATAACCTTGAGGTAATCGTCTATAAAGCCTATCAGGCCCATCCAGGCTGTGGCAAAGAGAACAAGCCAGACGAAGCGGTTTTGGAGATTGGCCCAGAGGAGGGTAGAAAGGAATACAGCGAGAAGGATGAGCACTCCTCCCATTGTGGGAGTCCCTGCCTTCTTGAAGTGGCTCTGGGGTCCGTCGTCCCGGATAGCCTGTCCTACCTGGAGCTCCTCCAGCTTCCTTATTAGATAGGGGCCCAGTATAAAGCTCACTAAGAGGGCAGTCAGGATGGCCCCGGCAGTGCGGAAGGTAACGTAGCGAAAGACGTTGAAGGCGATAAAGGTTTTGTGGAGCGGGAAGAGTAGGTGATAAAGCATGGGATTAGCCGGGTCCTCCAGATAAGTTTTTATTTGGATTAATGGCCTCTAGGCCCTCGAGCACCCTCTCAAGGCACATCCCACGAGAGCCCTTCAGAAATACCCAGGCGTCAGGCCCAAGCTCGGCGGCCAGAAAAGAGCGGGCCTCCTTATAGTCCTTAAAGTGATGCACCTTCTCGGGATCTATCCCACCGGCGATGGCCCCCTCATCAATCCCTCGGCTCAGCTCCCCAAGAGTGATCAAGAGGTCGGGGTGGAGGCGGGCCACCAATTCCCCAACGTGACGATGAGCCGCCTCTGCCTCGGGGCCTAACTCCAGCATATCTGCCAGGAGGAGGATAGCCCTCCCCCCGTTCCGGATTTCAAAAAAGGCCTCCAGGGCTGCCTTCATGGAGGCAGGATTGGCGTTATAGGCGTCGTTCAATACCCTGGCCCCGCAGGCCAGTTGGATTTGCTCCATACGCATGGGGGATAACGGGGTCTGTTCCAGCCCTTCAGCGATAGCCTCCAGGTCTATTCCCATTGCCCAGCCGACGGCGGCCGCTGCCAGCGCATTATAAATATTGTAAATCCCCAAAGCGGGGAGGAGGACAGGGACCCCCTCCCTTCCCCTCCGCAATATGAAGCTGGTACCCATGGTCCCCTGAGCCTGGAGCTCTTCCGCCCAGAGGTCAGCCCGCCGATTGAGGCCAAAGGTGAGGAGCTGCCCCCTCACCTGGGGGAAAAGGGCGTTTAAATAAGGATCGTCTTGATTCAATATAGTAAAGCCCCTCTCGAGGAAGGGGAGGAGCTCCGCCTTGGCTTCCGCTATTGCCTCCACCGACCTGAGAAACTCCAGGTGGGCCGGGCCCACATTGGTTATCACCCCCAGGTCCGGTCGAGAGATCTGGGAGAGGCGCCGGATCTCCCCAGGAGCGCTCATCCCGAGCTCCACCACCGCTGCCTGGTGATCTTCCCGGAGCTGGAGCAGGCTCAATGGGAGGCCTACCAGATTGTTGAAGTTTCCCGGCGAGCAGAGCACCCTCCGGACCTGGCCCAGGACAGAGCCAATCATATCCTTTGTGGTAGTCTTACCATTGGTTCCTGTCACCGCCACTAGGGGAATGGGATGGTGGGCCCGCCAGCAGGAGGCAATGGCCCCTAAGGCCTCCAGGGTGTCCCGGACTAGGATGAGGAGAGGCTTAGAATCGACCGGGCGGGATACTGGTTTGGACACTATAGCACCCACTGCCCCCTTCCCCAGGGCATCGGGTATAAAAGCATGGCCATCATGGTTTTTCCCCTGGAGGGCAATAAAAAGGTCGCCGGGCTTAAGGGTCCGGGAGTCGGTAGAAAAGCTCCTTACCCGGCCCTGGGCCTCTCCTGAGAGGAGCTGACCCCCCGTAGCCTCCAAGATCTCCTGGATTGATAAGTTATCCATTTCTCGTGAACCGTGAACCGTCAACCGTGAACCCCTTTATATCCCAGCCTGGACAGGGCCTCCCGGGCCACAGCCCGATCGTCAAAGGGGATAGCCCGCTCCCCGATGATCTGGTAAATCTCATGTCCCTTGCCAGCTATAACCACCAAATCCCGGCTGCGTGCCATTTTCATGGCCTCCTGGATGGCCTTAGCGCGTTCTATAATTTTAACATACCTATTTCCATCCGGACAAACCCTTTTTACCCCCTCCTCTATCTCGGCTATGATCTGGCCGGGGTCCTCACTCCGTGGATTATCGGAAGTGAGTATCGAATAATCGGAGAATCGTGCCGCTACCTCCCCCATCAGGGGGCGCTTTGTCCGGTCGCGATCGCCCCCGCAGCCGAAGACGGTAATGAGTCTACCCTGGGATAGGGCCCGGGCCGCTCGGAGAACCCGCTCCAGGTCATCGCTGGTATGGGCATAGTCCACTACTACCGTGAAGTCCTGTCCTGCCTCTACCTTCTCAAAGCGCCCCGGCACTTGCTCCATCCGGCAAACGCC
Source organism: Candidatus Methylomirabilota bacterium (assembly GCA_016212365.1). Taxonomy (GTDB): domain Bacteria; phylum Methylomirabilota; class Methylomirabilia; order Methylomirabilales; family JACRGL01; genus JACRGL01. The sequence continues at coordinate 8,565 of JACRGL010000016.1, forward strand.
CTCCCTGATAGCCTGATCAGAAAGGCCCAGGGCAATAGCCGCTCCTGCCGCTGCCATTATGTTATAGACATTGTACTTCCCTACTAGAGGGGAGACAATGGGAATGGACCTCTCCTGGGCCCTCAAAGTGAAGCGGATGCCATCTAGTGAAAGGCAGAGGTCTACTCCGGTAAGATCTGCCCCATCTTTCAAACCGTAGGTGATCATCTGAGCTCGGGTCAGTTTGGCCACCCTTTTTGTCCACGGATCGTCTGCATTCAAGACGGCATACTTGGGACCTGTCTTAAAGGCATCAACCCCAAGGCCAGCAAAGAGCCTGGCTTTGGCTTGAAAATAATCCTCCAGGCTCCCATGAAAGTCTAAGTGGTCTTGGCTCAAGTTAGTGAAGATGGCCAAGTCAAACTCACACCCCTCCACCCGGCGGAGGGACAAGGAATGGGATGATACCTCGATGACCGCGCACCTGGCCCCTTTCTGAACCATCAAGTCCAAGAGGGCCTGGAGGTCTGAGGCTTCAGGAGTGGTGCGCTCGGCGGGGAAGACTTCGGACCCCAAGCGGTAGTTTATAGTTCCCACTACCCCGACCCGGTGGCCAGCGCATCTCAGGATTGACTCCAGGAGGTAAGTGGTAGTGGTTTTGCCGTTGGTCCCTGTAACCCCTATTACCTGGATCTTCCGCGATGGATGCTGGTAAAACTTAGAGGAAATATGGGCCAGGGCCCGGCGACCATCTTCCATGCGGACTACAGGAACGGGCCAGGGTGTCCCTTTCGCCGGCCCCCTCTCCACTACCAATGCCGCCGCACCCCGCTCCAGGGCATCGGGTATAAAGGCATGGCCATCGAACTTCCTGCCCGGAATGGCTACAAAGAGGGAGCCGGGCCCCACCCGCCTGGAATCGTAATGAATGGCGGCCACCTCTACATCCAGGCTCCCAGCCAGAAGCTCGTAAGAAAATCCCTCAATCAAGGCGCCGAGCTTCATGGCTCACCCTCTTTACAAGCTGCACTCCAGCTTTTTGGACTGGTGGAACCTTCAAATATTTAAGGGCCTCCTGGGCCACCTCCCTGAAAACGGGCGCAGCAATAGAACCACCCCAGAAGAAGATTTGGGGCTCGTCGATGAGCACCAGGATTGCCAAGCGCGGGTCTTCCACTGGGACATATCCCACGAAGGAGGCCACTACCTTTTGACGGGAATAATGGCCCGTGGCCCTATCCAGTTTCTGAGAGGTCCCCGTCTTTCCTGCTACCCTATAGCCCTCCAGGCCAGCGTGTTTCCCGGTCCCGTTTTTCACCGCCCCCTCCAAGATGGCAGTCAATATCTGGGAGGTTTCATCAGAGATCACCCGGCGGAGGATCATTGGGGAAAACTCTTTTAGAACCTTGCCATCGGGCCCTTTTATAGCCCGGACCAGGTAGGGCTTTACTAAAAAGCCACCGTTGGCCACGGCCGAGACGGCGGCTAGAAGCTGAATAGGTGTAACCGCCACCTCTTGGCCGATGGATATGGAACCGAGCGATATCGCCGACCACTCCCGGGGCAGGCGCACTTTACCCGCGGCCTCTCCCGGAAGATCAATCCCTGTCCGGCTTCCAAAGCCAAAATCCCGGATGTAATTATAATAACGTCTCTTCCCTAAAAGCAAGCCCACCTTAATTGCCCCCACGTTACTAGACTGTTCCAAGACCTGTTGAAAGGTGAGCCAGCCGAACTTATAGTAATCGTGGATTGTGAGGCCTGCCACCTGGATGGCACCGTTTTCACCGAAGAAGATGTCCTGGGGCCGAACCAGCCTTTCCTCCAAGGCAGCCGCAGCCATGATTACCTTGAAGGTGGAGCCGGGCTCATAGGTATCATCGGTAGCCCTGTTACGTCGGGCGGAGGAGGAGTATCGATTAAAGTAGTTGGGATTAAAGGTGGGCCAGTTGGCTAAAGCCAGTACTTCCCCGGTCTGGGGATCTATCACTATGACCGAGCCCGCCACCGCCCGGGATCTCCGAATGGCCGCCTGAAGCTCCTTTTCCACGGTATACTGGATAACCTCATCGATAGTAAGCTCTAGATCATAGCTAGGTAGCGCTGGAATAACTTCTTCGGCTTTGTAGACCACCCTCCCCAGGGCATCCTGATACCCTATCACCTCGCGGCTCCCTCCCCCCAAGTAGTCGTCGTATTGAAACTCCAGACCCTCCAGGCCCTTCTCATCAAGACCCACGAAACCCAAGAGGTGAGCAGCCAGCTCTTGCTTAGGATAATACCGCTTAGCCTCCGGCAGAAGATAGATCCCGGGAGGAGGCCCCAGGGCAGTGATGGCCTGGGCCTGGGCGGGTTCTATCTTTCGTTGGATCCAAACGAACGATCTGTCACTGCTGAGCTTCTTGGATATCTCATGGACAGGGAGGTTCAGGATCGCTGCTAACTTGGCCGCCACTTCGCCTGGTCTCTCTATTTGGGAAGGCTGGGCGAAGACTGAAGCCACCTCTACACTCACTGCCAGCTCCTTGCCGTTACGGTCGTAGATGGTCCCCCGCTCTCCAGTAAGTGGAAGCACCCGCTGATACTGACGTTTCGCCCTTTCGGCCAGCCCTCTCTGCTGTTTGATCTGAAGGAAATAGAGTTTGGCGGTGATCAGGGCGAGGGAAGAGGCGAGGAGAAGGAAGAGAAAGACAATGCGCCTCCGCGGGCTTTGGTGTGCTCCAAAGGGCATGGAAGGGTCCCCTTCCCCGAAAGGGCCTTACTCAGGCGATCCAGGCCTAGAAGGGGTCTCCAGAACCGGGATCAAGTAGAGCTGCCCGGGCGCCGGGGTCACCATACCCAGCTGACCGCGGGCGATTTCCTCTACCCTTCTTAAGGATTTCAAGCGGGCCACCTCCAAGGTGAGTTCCCTCTCCCGTTTAGCTAGGGAGGCCCGCTCAGAATCCAGCCTTTCCACCTTGTAGCTCAGCCGGACCACCTGAACGTGCTGCCAGACATAGAAGAGGGCCCCCGCCACTAAAAGGACCCCCACCAGGAGGACCGGGAGAAGGTCCCTCTTTCTCTTATCCATTTCCCGATGCAGGGCCGCCTCTGACGTGACCTGAGCCACTAAGTCTGACTTTAAAGCACCGGGGGCCATCGAGCTCCTCAAACTACTGAGAGCCTCTCCGCCGCCCTAAGCTTGGCGCTCCGCGAGCGAGGATTCTGGCTGAGTTCCGAAGGCCCCGGCCTCAAGGGTTTCTTGGTGAGGATTCGCACCTCTGGAAAACCCCTACAGGTGCAAGCCGGAGCCTCCGGCGGACAGATGCACCTCATGGCTAAGGCTTGAAAGGTCCTTTTTACGATGCGATCCTCCAATGAGTGAAAGGCCAGGACGCAGACCTTACCACCAGGCCGGAGAAGCTTCACCGCCTCTTTTAAGGCCTGGGAGAGGCCGGAGAGCTCCTGGTTCACGGCGATCCTTAGGGCCTGAAAGGTACGGGTGGCAGGATGGATATGCAGCGGCCAGGCGGATTGAGGGATAGCCGCCTTAACCAATTCTGCGAGCTCCGTCGTAGTCGTCAGGGGCTGCCTGCTGCGGGCCCTTCCGATCCTCTGGGCAATCCGCCATGCCCAACGCTCCTCTCCATACTCCCAGAGGAGGCGGCTGAGCGCATCCTCTGGGAGGCGATTCACCAGTTGGGCCGCAGTGAGTCCAGAGCGGGGATCCATGCGCATGTCGATGGGTGCCTCCTGCTTAAAGCTAAAGCCCCTTTCGGCATCATCCAACTGGAGGGAGGAAACCCCCAAGTCAAAGAGGATGCCATCAAAAGGAGGGAAGCCATGAACCACGGCTATCTCTGGGATGTGTCGGTAATCCTCTTGTAGGAGGCAAACCCTCTCCCTCCAAGGGGCCAAACGTATAGCTGCCAATTCCAGGGCTTTAGGGTCTACGTCGATCCCATAAAGCCGGCCCGTGGGCGAGCTCGCCTTCAAAATCTCCTCGGCATGACCCCCTGTCCCTACTGTACAATCCAAATAGGCCCCCTCAGGACCTGGCCGGAGAAGCGAGAGCACCTCCTCCACCATTACGGGAACATGGACAGGATTGGAGACTGGAGACCGGAGACTGGAGACGTTTTTTGACTGATGGCTGATAGCTGAAGGCTGATGGCTCGTCATATGCCCAGCTCCGCCAGCTTAGCAGCGATTTCCTCGAAGGCAGGGGCCGATTCCGATATGAACCGTTTCCAGCGGGCCTTACTCCAAATCTCGATCTTGTTTAAGACCCCTACAACAACCACTTCTTTCCTGAGCTCGGCCCGTTCTCGGAGTTCCCGCGGAATCAAAATCCGCCCCTGGGCGTCCAGGGTAGATTCAATGGCCCCTGAGTAAAAGAGGCGAAGGAAGGCTCGCACGTCCTTTTGCAAGGTGCTGTGAGCCCGGATCTTCTCCTCTAGAAGCCGCCACTCCGAGAGGGGATAGGCCGCCAGGCAGGTATCAAAGTCAGTGAGAATAAGCTCGTTCTCTCCCCGCTCCGCCAGGGCTTCCCGGAACTTGGCAGGTAAGCTTAGCCGCCCCTTTTCATCTAGAGTGTGCTCATAACGACCCCGAAACACAGCATCCTCGCACCATTAAGGGACTTTAATCCAATTTATCCCACTTTTTACCACTTATTGGGCACAATACACACCCCAAAGGCCTTTGTCAAGAAAAATTTGGGATATCGCTGATTAAGGGGCATTTTAGCCCCTAGGAGCGCAATAAATTGGGCAACTACACTGTTACTATACTATTCTATTCTTTCCATCCACAAACACTATTCTGGGCTTTATTTCCATAGCCTCCGCCTCATGGACCAATTTATAAGCAGCGATAATAAGGAGGTCGCCGGCCTGGACCAATCTGGCGGCAGCCCCATTGACACATACCGTGCCTGAGCCGCTTGGGCCGGGGATCAAATACGTCTCAAACCTTTCTCCATTGCTTATGTTATAGACCTGGACTTGCTGGTAAGGAAGTAATTCCGCTGCTTCTAGGAGCTCCTCGTCCAGGGTAAGGCTTCCCTCATAATCCAGATTTGCCTCAGTAACAACGGCCCTGTGGATCTTAGAAGATAGCATTATTCGAAACATCATCCCTCCTTTTCTTTTTGGTTCAGGGTTCATGGTTCACAGTTCACGGGAATAGCTTACACTGGTCTATTTGGTCTATTTGGTCTATTTGGTCTATTTGGTCTATTTGGACGAGATAGACGAAACGACGAAATAGACGAAGATGCTATTTGCCATTGGCTATATGCCATTTGCCATGTCCGTGAACCGTGAACCGTCAACCGTCAGCTCTTATCAGGCAGTTATCTATCAACCGGGTCTTCCCAATCTTGACGGCCAGGGCGATAAGGGCCCTATCCTCGATATTCTCCAGGTCCTCCAGGGTCTCCGTGTGGCAAAGGGCCACATAGTCAATCTTTGCCATCCTCTCCCTTTCGATCAGCTTTGTCATCTCCCTGAGGACCGTCATAGCATCCCTCTCTCCCGCTTTAATCATCTCTTTGGCGAGAGAGAGGGCCCGGTATAGAATCAGGGCCGCCCCTCTCTCTTTAGGGGAGAGATACGCGTTTCGAGAGCTCATGGCTAGGCCATCC
>JACRGL010000131.1 GCA_016212365.1 Candidatus Methylomirabilota bacterium
AAACCTCTTTTATGGTTTCTAAATCCCGGATCCCACCCCCTAGCTGGATGGGGATTTGCACCGCCTTTGCCATAGCCCTTACTACTTCCAGGTTTTGAGGAAAACCCGAAAAGGCACCATTCAAATCTACCACATGAAGGAGTTTGGCCCCCAGTTTCTCGAAGCGCTGAGCTACGGCTATCGGGTCCCCGGAGAAAACCGTCTCCCGCTCGGGATCACCCTGCATCAAGCGGACGCATCTACCATGGCGGAGGTCAATAGCAGGTATGATCAACATCGAGCAATATCACCAAAATTCTTGAGGAGCCTGAGGCCAAGGGCCTGGCTCTTTTCCGGGTGGAACTGGGTGGCGTAGAGGTTATCCTTCCTAACCACAGAGGTGAAGCGAATACCATAATCGGTGGTAGCAGCCACTACAGTTTTGTCCTCGGGCTCTACATAATAGGAGTGGACAAAGTAAAAGTAACTTCCATCCGGGATACCTTTGAAGATGGGAACCTCCTTCTGGACCCAGATCTGGTTCCAGCCCATGTGGGGGATCTTTAGTTTGGTTGACAGTAACTTGTCCGATGTCCGAAGTCCAATGTCTGAGGTCTGAGGTCTGAGGTCTGAGGTCTGAGGGAAACGGACTACTCTCCCCTTTATAATACCTAGGCCCTTGTGGAGGCCGAACTCCTCGCTCTCCGAGAACAGGAAGTGGAGCCCGAGGCAGATCCCCAAGATGGGCTTCCCCTCCCCCAGGGCCTGCAAAAGGGGCTCTACGAAGCCTCCTTCTTGCAGCTTTGCTATCCCATCGCGAAAAGCCCCTACCCCTGGTAGCACTATAGCGCTGGCCTCATTTAGGACCCGCGGGTCCTCCACCACCTTGGCCTCATGGCCTACCCGCTCAAAGCCTTTTTGGACACTCCTGAGATTAGCGATGCCAGAGTCAATGATTGCAATCATGGTATTTTATGAGCATTACTATAGCTGACCGCTGACCGCTGACCGCTGGGAGCTCTCTTAGAGCTTCCCCTTCGTGGAGGGCACGTCCTTCACTCGCTCATCTAGCGCTGTGGCCTCGTCCAGGGCCTTTCCGAAGGCCTTGAAGAGGGCCTCCAGGGAGTGGTGGAGGTCCTCTCCGTAGCGGAGCTCCAGATGAAGGTTACACCGGGCCTGGTTTGCAAAGGCCTTGAAAAACTCCTTCCCCAGCTCCAGGTCAAAATCCTTAACCCTTCCCGAAAGGGAGGGCACCTTATAGACCAGATAGGGCCTTCCGCTCAAATCAACGGAAACGGTGGCGAGGGCCTCCTCCATGGGGACCAGGGCTGACCCGTACCGCTTGATCCCGACCTTCTCGCCCAGGGCTTTCTCGAAGACCTCGCCCAGGGCAATCCCCACGTCCTCCACTGTGTGATGGAGGTCTACCTCCACATCGCCCTGGGCCTGGATCTTCAGGTCGAAGAGGCCGTGTTTGGCGAAGAGGGAGAGCATGTGATTCAGGAAGGGAATACCGGTCTGGATCTGATAATCCCCTTTGCCCTCGATTTCAAGCTCTACGGTAACGGCCGTCTCCGCTGTCCTGCGCTCCACCCTACCGCGACGCCCCATGATCATGTCCTCCTTGCTCCCCTTAGGGCCTGGGCAAGGGCCTTCAAAAATAAGTCGTTTTCTTTACCTTCTAAGGTTGATCCTTTTCATTGCCGAGCCTCGCCTTAAGCGCCTGCTCATGGGCGATGAGGCCCTCCATCCTGGCCAACACCATTGCCTTCTCCCCGACTTCCTTGAGAGCGGCTGCCGAGAAGGATATGAGGCTAGTCCGCTTTAGGAAGTCCTCCACTGATAAGGGGGATAGGAAGCGAGCCGTCCCCCCGGTAGGGAGCACATGGCTGGGACCGGCCAGATAGTCCCCCACGGCCTCCGGCGAGAATGGACCCAGAAAGACGGCCCCGGCATTCTTAATGCAAGAAAGCCAAACCCAGGGGTCCTCCACCAGGAGCTCCAGGTGCTCGGGGGCAATCTCATTGGCGAGCTCTATGGCTTGCTCGAGGTTCTCTACTACCAGGGCGGCCCCATGGCGTTCAAGGGCGGCCTCCGCGATCTCCCTGCGGGGGAGTCCCTCAAGTCGGGCCTTTACTTCCCCAAGGACCTTATGGGCCAGATCCTCGGAGTTGGTAATGAGAAGGGCCATCGCCTGCTCATCATGCTCGGCCTGGGAGAGAAGATCCGCCGCTACCAAGGCAGGATCGGCACTATAATCGGCGATAACCAGGATCTCACTGGGGCCCGCAATGATATCAATATCTACCTGGCCATAGACGAGCCTTTTGGCCGCCGTAACGTAAATGTTTCCCGGTCCCACGATCTTGTCCACTTTGGGAATAGATTCTGTCCCAAAGGCCAATGCGGCAATGTCCTGGGCCCCGCCCACCTTGTAGATCTCCCTTATCCCCGCCAAGTCTGCGGCCACCAGGACATAGGGGTTCACCATCAAGTCTGGACCTACAGGGGTGCACATGGAGACATGGGGGACTCCTGCTGCCCTGGCAGGCAGGGCAGCCATAAGGACAGAAGAGGGGTATGCCGCCTTCCCTCCAGGAACATAAAGGCCGACCCTCTCCAGGGGTCGGCAGAGCTGCCCCAGGATGACTCCTTCCTCTTCGGCCACCATCCATGAACTAGAGAGCCCCCTCTGGTGAAAGGCCATGATCCGGGAGGTGGCGAGGTGGAGGGCCTCTACCTCTTTTGAATCCGCCTTCCCATAGGCCCCCTTAACCTCCTCCGGGCTCACCCTAATGCTACTGCTCGAAAGGGGGGCGCCATCGTAAAGCTTGGCGTATTCAAAGAGGGCCTTATCCCCCTCCCGCCGCACCCGGGCCAGGATTTCTCGAACCTTCCCCTCTACAGCCTGATCCTCCCGTCCCCGGGAGAGGATAGACTCTAAGGCATGGCGAAATCCGGGGTCTCGGACTTGCAAAATCCGCATAGGCTAGCTCCTAAGGGCTCTTACCTCCTCTGCCAGCCGATCAATGAGGCCCTTTATTCGGCGATACTTGGTCTTGAGGCTGGCTCGGTTCACTATGAGTCGCGCAGTGGCCTTCATAATCTCCTCCACTTCCACTAACCCGTTCTCGGCCAGCGTCTTGCCCGAGGAGACCAGGTCCACAATGCGCTCGGAGAGTCCAGCCATAGGGGCCAGCTCGATGGACCCGTATAGTTTAACCACCTCCACCTGGATACCCTTTCGGCTGAAGTGGCGCTCAGTAATGTTAGGGTATTTAGTAGCGATCCGCACATAAGACCAAGCGCGGGGGTCGTCATTTCCTTGAAGCTCTATTGGTTCAGCCACCACCAAGCGACAGAAGCCAAAACCCAGATCTAAAGGTTCATAGACATCCTTTCCCTGCTCTATGAGGACGTCCTTTCCGGCGATGCCCATATCCGCAGCCCCATGCTCCACATAGGTAGGCACATCCACCCCCCGAAGGAGCAGGAATCGGAGGCCACTGGTGGTATCCTCCCAGATGAGCCTCCGGGACTCCCGCAGGTTCTCCAGACCATTGGCCCCAATGACCGTGAAGAGGCGGAGACTGTCCTCTAACATCCGGCCCTTGGGCAGAGCCACTGTAATTAGCTCATTGGTCATAGTTTTGATTTCTTCTGTAGGGGTGGACGTCCCTGTCCACCCAAGGGCCGACACGGAGGTCGGCCCCTACAGGGGTGAACGTCCCTCTATCTCGTCCATATGGTCTATTTCGTCATCTCGTCTATTTCGTCTGTTTCGTCCAGATAGACCAGACAGACCAAATAGACCAAATGACCCAAATAGGGCCCGACCCGCCTTAGGCGGGTGCCCGGAGGTCGGCCCCTACCGTTGATAGCTCCCTACTCCGGTACCCTCTCGATCTCTGCCCCCAGGGAGGCCAGCTTCCGGTCCAGGGCCTCGTAACCCCGATCCAGGTGGTAAATCCGGGAGACGGTGCTCGTTCCTTGGGCAACCAGGGCGGCCAGGACCAAGGAGGCACTGGCCCGAAGATCGGTGGCCATCACCGGGGCTCCCGAAAGCCGTTCCACCCCCCGGACGAAGGCGGTGGACCCGGCCACCCGGATATCGGCCCCCATGCGGAGGAGCTCGTTTACGTGCATAAAGCGGTTCTCGAATACGGATTCGGTGATGGAGCAGTGCCCTTCGGCCACCGTCATTAGGGCCATCATCTGGGCCTGCATGTCAGTGGCAAAGCCAGGATAAGGCTGGGTCCTAACATCTACTGCCTTGGCTCTATCAGGTCCCTTCACTCGGACCCCTGCATCCTCCTTATGGATCTCAACCCCTGCCTCTTGAAGCTTGAGGATCACCGCCTCCATATGATCAGGTAGGCAATCCCGGATTTGTACTTCCCCTCTGGTGATGGCGGCTGCCACAGCAAAAGTTCCAGCCTCTATGCGGTCGGGGATGATTCGATGGCGGGCGCCCCTCAAGGCCTCCACCCCTTCGATGGTGATGGTAGCCGTCCCTGCCCCTTCAATCCGTGCCCCCATCTTGTTGAGGAGGTCTGCCAGGTCGGCCACCTCTGGCTCGCAGGCAGCGTTCTCCAGAAAAGTGGTCCCCTGGGCTAGGGCTGCGGCCATCATCAGGTTCTCGGTGCCGGTTACTGACTGGGTATCAAAATATATCCTGGCACCTTTAAAGCGCCCCACCTTGGCCTCTACATAGCCCTCCTCCAGGGAGATTTCCGCTCCCAGCTTGGCCAGGCCAGCGAGGTGGAGATTAATGGGACGGGGTCCAATGGCACAGCCCCCGGGAAGGGACACCCGGGCCTGCCGGAAGCGGGCAAGGAGAGGACCCAAGACCAGAACCGAGGCCCGCATGGTCTTTACCAGTTCATAAGGGGCCTCGAGGCAATGGACTCCCTTGGCGCAAAGGGACACCTCTTCAGTTCCCTCCCACCGGGCCTCAGCACCCAGATGGGCCAGGAGCTTGAGGATGGTCCTCACATCCCCGAGCCGGGGGACATTCTCCAGGCGGATCTCTCCTTCGCTCAGAAGGCCAGCCGCCAAAAGAGGGAGAGCTGCGTTCTTAGCACCGCTGATTCGCACCTCCCCCTGGAGCGGCTTACCCCCATGGATGACCAGTTTATCCATTGCTAATCCATTTTAGCCCTTAGCACGGTTGAAACCGTGCCTACAAAGTAGGCACGAATTTATTCGTGCTAAAGGCTAATGGCTTTTCTGGGCCAAGACAACCCGGTCCTTTCCCGCATAGTCTTGAACAACCTCAATACCCCTATATTCTTTAGAATCTTCTAATAGGCAGGTCACGGCCCTTCCCTGATCAGCACCTATCTCCAGGGCTAGCCATCCACCAGGCTTTAAAAAGCGAGGGGACTCAATTATAATCCTCTTGTGAAAGTAAAGACCGTCCACACTTCCATCCAAGGCTTCTACTGGTTCAAACAAAACCTCAGGGGGAAGGAGGGAAAGATGGCCCCTGGGGATATAAGGGGGGTTGGATACCACCATGTCTACGTTCCCCTCCAGGCCGAGGAGGGAAAGGGGGGAGAACAAGTCTCCTTGGAGCAGAAGGACCCGGGAAGATAAAGAGTATCTCTCTATATTCTCTGAGGCTACCTGGATGGCCTCTGGGGAGAGTTCAGTAGCGTAGAAGTAGACCTCTGGGAGTTCCTGGGCGAGGGCAATGGATATAGCCCCGGAGCCAGTCCCAATTTCCACCACAATTGGCTGATGGCTGATGGCTGATGGCTGATGGTCTTTATTTTTTTCTGTGAACTGTGAACTGTGAACCGTCAACTGACGAAGCCTTTCGAGCGCGGTTTCGACCAGGACCTCCGTTTCAGGCCGGGGTATGAGGACTGAAGGACCCACCTTGATTGAAAGGGACCAGAACTCCCTTTCGCCCAGGATATAGGCCAGGGGCTCCCGTCCGGCCCGGCGGCCAACCAACTCCTCGAAGGCCTCCACCCAGACAGGATCGAGGGCCTTCGCTCGTGAGGTATATAGACCCAATCGGGAAAGGCCAACGGCATGGGCCAAGAGGCACTCGGCATCGAGGCGCGGGGTCTCCACCCCTGCCTCTGCCAAAACCTCTACGGCCCAGCGAAGGGCAGAGGCTACAGTGGTAGAGGGTAGTTGAGAGTTGAGGTTAATTTCTGTCTTAGGCAAGGAACCGATCATTTTTTAAATAACCATATTAGGCAACGGCCTTTAGCCTTTCCGCCTGGCCGTGGGCCACTAACGAAGAGACGAGCTCCTCGAGCTCCCCCTCAAGGACGGCCTCCAAAGTGTAAAGGGTGAGGCCCAGGCGGTGGTCAGTGACCCGTCCTTGAGGGAAGTTGTAAGTTCGGATCCGCTCGCTCCTGTCCCCGGTTCCCACCTGCTGGCGCCGGTTCCTGGCAATCTCCGCCTCCTGCTCGGCCCGGGCCTTCTCAAAGAGCCGGGCACGAAGAACCTTCAATGCCTTGGCCTTATTCTTGTGTTGGGACCTCTCGTCCTGGCAGGTGACCACCATACCTGTGGGGATGTGGGTAATGCGAACAGCGGAGTCAGTTGTATTGACTCCCTGGCCGCCGGGGCCGGTGGAGCGGAAGACATCGGTCCTAAGGTCTTTGGGATCGATCTGGACCTCTACCTCCTCCGCCTCGGGGAGCACGGCTACAGTTACCGCCGAGGTATGGATCCGACCGCTCGCCTCGGTGATGGGTACCCGCTGGACCCGATGCACCCCGCTCTCGAACCTCAGATTACCATAAACCCCCTTCCCTTCGATACCTAGGATGACCTCCTTCACCCCTCCTACCCCGGTGGGATGGGAGGAAAGCGTATCTACTCGCCAGCCCTGGGCCTCGGCGTAGCGGGTGTACATGCGAAGGAGATCGGCGGCAAAAAGGGCCGCCTCCTCACCGCCAGTGCCCGCCCGGATCTCCAGGATGACGCCCTTCTCTTCAGCAGGGTCCCGCGGCAAGAGGAGATGGCGAAGCTCTTCTTTCACTCCCTTTACCTTTTCTTCGAGCTCATTGAGCTCGGTGGTAGCGAGTTCTTTGAGCTCTGGATCACTCGACTCCCGCAAAACGGCCCCCGCCTCTTCCCTTTCCTTCTCCAGCTTTTGGAGCTCCTGATACTTCTCCATCACCGGAGAGAGCTCGGCATGGGCCTTGGCGTATCTCTGGTAGGAACCGTGATTGGCGATGACCCCCGGATCAGCCAACCTCTGGTTTATCTCCTGGAACCTCCTCTCCAGGTCTTGAAGCTTTTCCATCAAAGTGGACATTGAATCTACCTTACTCCTGCTGGTATTCTGCCTTCCCTGCTTCGGCTACTGCTGCCCCACGTAAAGGCTTCAAGTCTTCAAAACAGACGGGCAATACCTGAAAGACCAGGTCAAACATCCGGCCTGCCAGCTCTCTGATCTCCCATTGGGCGTGGCGATCCAGGCGGAGTTTAAAGAAATTCCTGAGGGCGCGCACATTCATTGTGATCACTATTTCGGTATGGCAAGCATTGGGGAGCACCATGCGGGCATCCTCGGCAGGGACCTTAAATTCGTCCTTGAGTCGGGCATAGAGTTCCTGAATCTCGTGCATGTGCTTATGATAGAGGCTGGCGGCCTCAAGGTTCTTAGCGATGGTTTGGGGGATTACGTAATTGAAGCCGTGCTCTTTAACATATCGCTGACTCCGCTGGGAGTATGACGCTATCCGGTGTCGCACCAGTTGGTGGGAGCAGGCTCGGGAGATCTCGCTTACCCTGAAGGTGAAGCATACGTGCTCCACCGTGGACTCATGGCCCCGTTCGATGACTCGCCGAATCAACGCCTGGTCCCGCTCCCCGAAGTCGGCCTTCGAGGCATAGCAGTTCCGCACCGCCGCTATGATAGTATTGAAAGGGTCCTGGGTATGACTGAGAAGCTCAACCTTCATACTTCATCCTCTCTAAAACTATCCGGAGGGACTTTTGCCTTTAGCTATTAGCTTTTAGCCCTTAGCCTTTAGCTAATGGCTAGTGGCTGAAGGCTAAAGGCTTATTATTCTCAGTCCGC
>JACRGL010000137.1 GCA_016212365.1 Candidatus Methylomirabilota bacterium
CCTTTCGGAAAACAGGCCCGAGTGGGGAATCGCCTATCTCGGGATCCTATCGGCAGGGGCCACGGCGGTTCCCCTGGACTTTCAGCTCACTGAAGGCGAGGTCTTTAATTTACTTCAGGACTCAGAATCTAAAGCCGTCTTCGCATCAAAGGCATTCCTCCCACCTCTCCAGAATGTCAAGGATGGCCTTCCATCTCTCAAGGCCATTATTTCCCTGGATAATGATACCCCGGGGGACCCCTTTTCCTTCGAAGAAATGGGCCAGAGCGGAGAGGGATGGCCTTCCAGGGAAGGACCAAAACTCCATCCGGATGACATAGCCTCGATCCTCTATACATCGGGGACAACAGGCAAACCCAAAGGGGTGATGCTGAGCCATGGAAATTTCCTCGCAAATGCCCTGAGCATCTCCAGTCTAAATCTAATCTCTTATGAGGACAACGTCCTTTCCCTCCTGCCCCTCCACCACTCCTACCCTTTCACCGTCACATTCCTGGTGCCCCTCCTCTCAGGGGCCCGGATCACCTACCTTCACACCCTGAAACCTACCGAGCTACTCCAGGCCATGCAGGAGACAGGGGTAACGGCCCTGGTGGGTGTCCCCCAGCTCTTTTACATGCTCCGCAAGGGTATCTTTGACAGGGTGAAAGCTCAGCCAAAACCGGTCCAGGGCTTGTTTAAAATCCTCCTGGAAACCTCAGGCCTTGCAAGGGGCTACCTGGGTTTAAATATAGGCAAGGCCCTTTTCCGAAAGGTCCACCGAGGCTTCGGCCCCAGCTTCCGCTTCCTTGTGAGTGGAGGCGCGAGACTCGAGCCAGCGGTGGCCGAAGACTTCGTTAAGCTCGGCCTTACCATACTGGAGGGCTATGGCCTTACTGAGACTTCCCCTGTGATTAGCCTCAACCCGATAGAGCGGCCAAAGCTGGGCTCTGTGGGCCTTCCGATCCCAGGCGTAGAGGTCAGAATCCTGGACCCTGACGGGCAAGGGGTGGGGGAGATCGCCGCTAAAGGCCCTAATGTGATGAAGGGCTATTACCGGGACCCGGAGGGCACCTCCGAGGCCTTCAGGGAGGGATGTCTCCTCACAGGAGACCTGGGCTATCTGGACAGGGACGGCTATCTCTTTATCACGGGTAGGCAAAAGGAGGTCATCGTCTTAAGCTCTGGCAAGAATATCTACCCGGAGGAGCTAGAGGCCCACTATTTAAAAAGCCCTTACATAAAAGAGATATGCGTCCTTGCTATCCCTGACCCAAAATCAGAAAGGGCCTTGAGCCTTCAGGCCGTCATTGTCCCCGATTTCGATTACCTCAAGGCAAAGGGGATCGCCAATTCCCAGGAGGCCCTCCGCTGGGAGACGGCAAGGCTCTCCCATGAACTTCCCGGTTATAAGAGGATCAAGGGCTACCGGATCGTGAAAGGCCCACTCCCCCGGACCCGCCTGGGGAAGCTCCAGAGACATCTAATCGCAGAGGGCTATTTTGTCCCGGGAAAGGTGAAGGAGGAGGCCCTCCCGGAGATTGAGCCCTCAGGGGAGGATCGGGAAATCCTGGAGACGGACGTGGGGCAGCGGATTGTCTCTTATCTCTACCAGGTCTCCGGGAAGGCCCGGCCGGTAAAGCTCGATGATAACCTGGAGCTGGATCTGGGCATTGACTCCTTTGGCAGGGTCCAGCTTTTAGTCGCTTTAGAGGAGATGACCGGAATAGACCTCCCTGAGTCTATTACTGCCGAGGCCTTCACTGTCAGGGAGCTCCTTTTGAGGGTCCTGGAATCCCTCGGTAGAGAAATAAGGGAAAAGGGACCCGCCAGGGCCCCGGCCTTGGGTGCCGGATCCACGGCCTGGAGAGAGGTCTTACGGGCAGGGCTTCCAGAAGACTTGGTCCAGATGATCGAGCTAGAGCCCGGGCGAATCACAAAGGCAGTGGCCCTTTCCTTGCGGGGACTCCTGCGCCTGATTTTTACGGTCCTATTCCGATTAAAGGTCTCTGGCGTTAAAAACCTCCCCTTAAAGGGCCCCTATATCCTTACCCCAAATCACATGAGCTACGTGGACGCCTTCCTCATCGCCGCATCTATGCCCGAGAAGCTCGCCTCCCAGCTCTTCTTTCTAGGATTTCAGGAGTATTTTAAAAGGCCACCCATCTCGAAACTGGTTAAGATGCTCCAGGTCATCCCTATCGATGCTGACCTTTACCTTTATAAGGCTCTCCAGGCCTCGGCCCATGTCCTTCAAAAGGAAAAGGTCCTTTGCGTCTTCCCTGAAGGGGGCAGGTCCTTCGATGGGGAGGTGCAGAGATTCAAAAAGGGGGTCGCATTGCTGGCCAAGGAGCTCGACGTGCCGGTGGTGCCTGTCCTTATTAATGGGTCCTTTGAGGTCCTGCCCAGGGGTGCAAGGTGGCCCCGCCTTCACCCATTGAAGGTGGTATTTGGAGAGCCCATCTATATTCATCGATTAACGATACAAGAAAGGGGCTTTGGGGAAGCCGACGATTACGAGGCAATTGCTAGCAGGCTGAGGGAGGAGGTTTTACGGCTCGGGACCTAAGAGGGTTCTATAGCCGCGGCGATCAAAGATGGCTAATGACCAGGACCTTCCTACCACCATCCAGGGCACCCTGGAAAGCATAACCTTTGCCAACGAGGAGGACCACTATGTTGTGGCCCGCCTGGAGGTACCCGACAGGAAGGAACCAATCACTATTGTGGGAAACCTCATTTCCATAAGACCTGGCGAGACTTTGAGGCTTAATGGGAGATGGGTCAGCCACAAGAAATACGGCAAGCAGTTCCAGGTAGAGAGCTACCAGACCTTAGGGCCTGCAACCCTGGAAGGCATCGAGAGGTACCTAAGCTCTGCTTTTATTAAGGGGATCGGCCCCCATTTGGCCAAGAGCCTGGTGGAAAAGTTTGGCATGGACACCCTAAGGGTCATTGAGGAGGAACCCTCCCGCCTCATGGAGGTGGAGGGGATCGGCCGAGTCCGCCTGAAAAGGATCACCAGGGCCTGGGAGGAGCAGAGGGGGAACAGGGAGGTGATGCTCTTCCTCCAGAGCCACGGGGTGAGCCCTGCCTATGCCATAAAGATCTTCAAGGCCTATGGACCTCGGGCTATCTCCATTGTTAAAGAGGACCCTTACCGCCTGGCCCAGGACATATACGGGATCGGTTTTCAGACCGCCGATAGGATCGCCCAGAACCTGGGGATTAAAAAAGATTCTCCTGTTAGGGCCAGGGCCGGGGTCCTTTACGTCCTCCACCGATTGGCCGAGGAGGGCCACGTCTATTTTCCTTATTCCAGCATCCTCAGGGAATGCAGCCGAACCCTAGAGGTGGACACCAGGATTTTAAGCCAGGCCATGGAACCCCTTTGCCGGGAGGGAAAGATTGTCATGGAGGAGCATCCCGGGGAGGGGATAGCCGTTTACCTAAAGGCCCTCTACCAGGCCGAAGAGGGCATTGCCCGCCGCCTCTCGTCCTTAGCCCGAGCCCCCCGCATTGACCTCTCCCTGGATACCGATAAGGCCATCGCCTTGGCCGAGAAGGTAAATGGGATTTCCCTGGCCGGGGAGCAGAGGGAGGCCATCCGGAAGGCCCTCTCTGAGAAGGTCCTGGTGATCACCGGGGGACCGGGCACCGGCAAGACCACCATCTTGAGGTCCATCATCCAGATTCTGGAGGGAAAGGGCTGCTCCATCCTCCTCTGCTCCCCTACCGGTCGGGCCGCCAAGAGGATGAGCGAGGCCACGGGAAGGGAGGCCAAGACCATTCACCGTCTCCTGGAGTGGAGCCAGAAAGAGGGGAAATTCAAGCGGAACGAGAGGCGACCCCTTGAGGCTGACCTGGTCATCGTGGATGAGGCCTCCATGGTAGACCTCCCCTTGATGGACGACCTCCTCAAGGCGATCCCTTTTACCGCCTCCTTAATCCTGGTAGGGGACGCGGATCAGCTCCCTTCGGTGGGCC
>JACRGL010000136.1 GCA_016212365.1 Candidatus Methylomirabilota bacterium
AGGACGCCTACGGCGAATTTATTCATTGGCGGCTGTTGCCTCCTTTTGGCCCTCGCCTTCGGGCAGGCTTCCATCTCGGTCCTGTCCCTTATTCCCTATTCCGTGCTGGGCGCCCTCCTTTTTTATGTAGGCTGGAGGCACATCCTCCTGATCGCGCGGGTGAGGAGGAGGCTTGATTACGCCACTGTATTTACCGTAGCAGGAGCCACCCTTATCTTCCGAAACCTGGCCATTGCCTGTGGGATAGGGATAGTCCTGGAATGGCTCCTGAATGGATTGATGGAATTCCGGACCAGACAGGAATCCTAATCCCGCCTATTAGGTTCCTATCGATAAGCTTGGCTGGAACTTTTTAAGAGGACAGCACTAAAGTAGCCGCCAATAAGAGGATGGTAAGGGCTATCATTATGGCCGCAGTGGCCCAGGCTATGAGGTTTTGAATCCGGGAATTTACGTAGTCCCCCATTATGTCCCTGTCATTGATAAGGAGGAGCATAAAAATGAGGATGAAGGGTAGCAGAATCCCATTCAACGTTTGGGAGAGGAACATGATAAGGAGGAGGGGTGCCTTCGGAAGGAGAATGACCCCTGCACCGATCCCTATCATGACCAGATAGATGGTGAAAAACTCAGGGGCCTCGGAGAAGGTGCGGTCAACACCTGTTTCCCATCCGAGGCCTTCACATACAGCATAGGCGGTGGCTAAAGGGACTATTGCCGCAGCAAAGGTAGAGGCATTGAATAGACCGAAAGCAAAGAGGATACTGGCATAACGGCCAGCGAATGGCTCAAGGGCAAGGGCGGCTTCTGCAGCCGTTTCCACATTTATGCCATTGATAAATAGGGTTGCCCCACATGCCACGATGATAAAATAGGCCACGAGAGCGGCAATGGTAGCCCCGAAATAGACATCAATTCGAGAGTAGCGATAAAGCCTTAGGTGGATGCCCTTGTCCACTATGGAGGACTGGAGGTAGAATTGCATCCATGGAGCTATGGTGGTCCCCACCAGGGTGATGAGCATGACGATATAGCCAGTATCAAGCTTAAAGGTGGGCAGGAGGGTCTGCTTTAAGACTGAGGACCACTGAGGGCGGGCTAGGACGCTGGAAATTATATAGACCAGATAGACCAGGCTGGCCACAAGAAAGACCCTTTCTACCATCCGGTAGGTCCCTTTTACCACAAGCCACCCTACCATGGCAGCCACTAAAGGGACGGAGATGTAGCGACTTACGCCGAAGATCTCCAGGCTTGCCGCCACGCCCGCGAATTCTGCTACGGTGTTGGCCAGATTGGTGAAGACCAAAAAGGCCATTACCAGAAGGGTGACCCTGAGGCCGTAGCGACCCCGGATAAGGTCGGCCAGGCCCTTTCCTGTAACAACCCCCATTCGGGCCCCCATCTCCTGGACTATGGCCAGGCAAAAGGCGATGACGAAGAGGGCCCAGAGCATACTGTAGCCATACCTGGCTCCGGCCAGAGAATACGTGGCGATTCCCCCTGCATCCTGGTCCACGCTGGCCGTAATAATCCCCGGACCCATAACCGCCAGGAAGAGCAGTATCTTCCTCCGGAGGTAGAGAAAGCGCATGATTGCTGTCTTTCCTGATTAGACGAATTTTTTCGGGACTCGCCTCTTCCATATCATGGGCAGGATCAGCTGTATAACGTCGTCAATGGTTACAATCCCTTTAAGGAGCCCATCGGCATCCACCACCGGAAGGGCCAGGAGATTGTATTTGGAGAGGGTTTCGGCCACCTCCCGGAGCCCAGCCTCGATCCCCACGCTGATCACCTGCCTCACCATGACCTCCTCTAAGGTTTGCTGGGGATCGGCGAGGATTAGCTCCCGGAGGCTCAGAACGCCTATAAGCCTCTCCTGCTCATCGACTACGTAAAGGTAATAGATGGTTTCTGCCTCTGAGGCCTCTGCCCTGATGCGCTGGATGGCCTCAGAAGCCGTAACCCCGGATGGCATGGCCACGTATTCGGTGGTCATTAAACCCCCGGCGGTGTCCTCTTCATGCTCTAAAAGCTCTTCCACCTCCTCGGCCTCTTCCCGCTCCATGGTCTCCAGGAGCTCCTGGGCCTTGGCCTCGGGGAGGTCGTGGAGGATATCGGCGGCCTCGTCGGGCTCCATCCGCTCTAATATATCGGCCGCCTCCTCACTTTCCATCATCTGGATGACGGAGGCCTGAACCTCGGGCTCGGTCTCGGTGAGGGCCTCGGTAGCCGTCTCTTCGTCCAGGGATTCCAAGACGACCGCCCTCTCGCTCGGATTGAGCTCCTCCACAATGTCGGCTATGTCCGCAGGATGGAGTTGGGCCACCTTGGTGAAGATCGCCTGTCGCCTGGCCCTGGTAAGCTCAGTTTCGATAGGCTCCACAAATTCCCAGGAGATGGCCTGGCGGGGAAGATCAAGCTTTAACCAGGATGCCAGTCTCTCCAGGTATACCTCAGTCCCCAGGTGCCGCAAAATCCCCCGGAACCCGGCTTCCACAGCCTTGAGCTGGAGCCTCCCCTCCACCTCCTCCAGCTCCAGGTCGTTCACCCGGATCGCCCGCCGCCCCTTGGTATCCACCACCTTCTTATCGAGGAGATTCTTGCCCAGTAGCATCTCATCTCCCCGGATGCGGGCTGGCTCAACCCCCTCTTGGGGCACCCGTAGCTCAACCGGACCTTTTCCCCCCTCCGGTAGGGGGACCACTTGCTCCCATGGGACTAGGAGGTCCTCTTTGCCGGGGCGGGCCACCAGGAGCTTTGTCACCTGGGGAAAGGTACCCCACATCCAGGCCGCTAGGTCTTTTACCTTCCCCAGAGACCTGCCCTGGGAGTCGATCACCGGATTATTTCGCAGATGGGTAAAGGAAACCAGGTTCATCGTTTAAGAGATTCTTATTATTATTTCGGGCCTTTGTCAATCCCCTTTTCTGGTTTTTTCACTGTCATTTCTAGCCGAATTATGCTATTTTAAAAAAATGGGGAGGGCAAAGTTCATTGCTGACACCATGCTGGGCCGCTTGGCCAAGTGGCTTCGCATCCTGGGTTACGACACCATTTATTTCTCGGGGACTGACGACGGTCTCCTGCTCCAGATGGCCCGTGAGGGGGGGCGAATCCTCCTCACCCGTGATACCCGCCTCCTTCAACATAAAGGCCTGGGGCGTTACCTCTTCATCCAGAGTGACCACTTAAAGGAACAGCTCCGCCAGGTGGTCGCTGAGCTAAAGCTGGATCCCGAGGAGGGTTTGGGGAGTCGATGCCCCCGGTGCAATGCCGAGCTGGGGGAGATTGAGAAAGGAGAGGTGGAAGGCCGGGTCCCCGAATTTGTCTTCAAGCAGCAGGAGGATTTCTTCCACTGCCACGGCTGTGGGAGGATTTACTGGCCAGGAAGCCATCTACAAAAGATGATGGAGAGGGTGCGGGAGATATGCGGATAGCCTTCATGGGGACTCCCGAATTTGCCGTCCCCTCCCTGGAGAGACTCCTCGCCGACGGCCACCAAGTCCTTGCTGTGGTGACCCAGCCCGATCGGCCGGCCGGCCGGGGCCAGCGCCTTAGTTCCCCCCCTGTCAAAAGACTTGCCCAAGGTTTTGGCCTTCCCTTTTATCAACCTGAGGAAATCCGGGAAGAGGCCTTCTATCGAATTCTTAAAGACCTCGATCTGGAGGCTATCGTGGTGGTGGCCTACGGGAAGTTCCTGCCCCCGGAGGTCCTGGAGATTCCCAAATACGGCTGCTTCAACGTCCACGCCTCCCTGCTCCCCAAGTATCGGGGAGCGGCCCCCATAAACTGGGCCATCATTAATGGGGAGCCCCAGACGGGAATAACCATCATGGAGATCACTGAACAGATGGACCGGGGCCCCATCCTTTTACAGCGCACAGAGGGCATCCTCTCTACCGATACAGCGGGGAGCCTGGAAAGGAGGCTGGCGGTTTTAGGGGCCGAGGCCCTTAGCGAGGCTTTGACTCTAGTCGCCGATGGCAAGGCCCCCAGGAGGTCCCAGGACGAGGGCCAGGCCTCTTATGCCCCAAAGCTCAAAAAGGAAGACGGGCTTATACTCTGGGATCAAGGGGCCAGGGCCATTCATAATCGGGTGCGCGGGCTCTCCCCTTGGCCTTCGGCCTATACCTTCTTCCAGGGCCTTTTGGTAAAAGTTTTAGAGAGTCAGGTCCTTAGGGAAGAAGGATCCGTTGGGCGTCCCGGCACAATCATCGAGGCCCTCAAGGGGCAAGGGCTGACAGTGGCTACGGGGGCTGGCCTTCTCCTCTTAAAAAGGCTCCAGCCTGAGAACAGACGGGCAATGGAGGCCTTGGAATTCAGTCGGGGCTATGGGGTGGGGCCGGACAGGTCCTTTTCTAGCAAGAGAAATGGATGAGAAGTCCGGAGTCCAAAGTCCAATGTCCAATGTCCGAAGTCCGAGGTCAAAAATATGTAGCGTCGGAGCTCGTCTCCGACGACCACGGACTACGGACCACAAACTAAAGGGAAATGATGGAAGGCGCCTCGCCTGGGAAGTCCTGAGGCGAGTGGAGGAAAAGGGTTCCTATGCCAGCCTCCTCTTGGATGTCCGCCTCAAAAGGTCTCCCCTCCCATTGCCGGAGAAGCGCCTCTCGACGGAGCTGGTTTATGGGGTCCTCCGCCATCGGGGGAGGATTGACTGGTTTCTGGAAAAGGTTTCCCACCGCCCTTTAGAGGCCATGGGGGTAGGCCTTCGGAACCTCCTCCGCCTGGGGATTTACCAGCTCTGCTTCCTGGAGAAGATCCCTGCCTACGCGGCTGTGAATGAAGCGGTCACTTTAGCAGCCCGCTTTGGGGGGGAAAGTGCTGCTTCCTTTACCAACGCTGTGCTAAGGGAGATTTGTCGGCAGAGGGATGCCATTTCATATCCCGATCCTCGGGCCGATCCTGTCGGCTTCATCGCAGCCTTCCACTCCCATCCCCGCTGGCTGGTGGAACGATGGGTCCATCGCTTCGGGCAAGAGGAGGCCACCGCCCTGGCAGCCGCCAATAACCAAGAGGCGCCGGTAGTGGTCCGGGCCAATCCCTTGAAGTGTAAGGCCCACGAGTTGCAAAAGGTGCTTCAGGCTCAGGTGGAATCCTTGGAGGAAAGCCCCCTGGTGCCGGAGACCTTCTGCCTCCGTGGTGCCTCTTCAATATGGGAGCTAGATGCCTTCCACCAGGGCTGGTTCGCAGTAATGGATGAGGCAGCGGTTCTCGTGGTCCACCTCCTGGACCCTCAACCGGGGGAGCTAATCCTGGACGCCTGCGCGGGGGCTGGTGGGAAAGCCGCCCTGGCGGCTATGCTTACGCAAGATAGGGCTAACATCTTGGCCTTGGATGTGAATGAGAGGGCGCTGGCCCGCCTGCGTGAGAACTGCCTCCGTCTGGGGGTTCAGGGGGTAAAAGCCCTTTTCCTCGATGCACGCCAGGCCGGAAAAAGGCTATCGGAAAAGGTAAACCGAATCCTGGTGGATGCTCCGTGCACGGGCCTCGGCACCTTGCGCCGCCATCCCGAAATAAAATGGCGCCTGGAGCCCAATTCCTTGAAGAGGCTCCCGGAGCTTCAGTTAGAGCTCTTGGAGGGGGTCCTCCCCTGCCTTAGGCTCGGGGGTGTCCTGGTCTATAGCACCTGTAGCACTGAGCCCGAGGAGAACGAGGAAGTGATTGCCCGACTCCTCCAGAACCATCCGGAGTTGGAGTTGGAGGACCCTACGCCTTATTTGCCTTTAGCCAGGGAAGGCTTGGTGAGAGGGGGCGAGTTCCTCCAGACCTATCCCCAACGGCAGGGGATAGATGGGTTCTTTGCGGCCCGGCTGCGAATTCGGGATAGGTAGCCCTGGACATTCCTTGAGAGATTATGTCGCTATTAATCAAGGTCCTTAAAAGGGCAGGTCTACTCCTGCTAATCGTGGCTTTGGCCTTCGGGGCTGGCTATCTAGCTGTTTCTATAGACCTTGGGGGGGAGAAGGTGGAGGTCCCCAACCTGGTAGGGACGGATGCTCGAACCGCCTTGGAGACCCTGAGGGGCTTGGAGCTCCAGGGGAGGCAGGCGGGGGAGGAATACCATAGGCAGATCCCCAAGGGGGCCATAGTAACGCAGCGACCCCAGGCTGGCTCGCGCCTCCGAAAAGCGGGTATGGTGAGGTATACTGTGAGCAAGGGTACTGACGAGGTAACCTTTCCGGACTTGGTAGGAATTTCCCTCCCTCGAGCCCAGAGGGCCTTACAGGAAAGGGGGCTCACCCTGGGGAAGGTTGCAAGCGTCCATTCTTCGAGCCTCCCTAAGGATTCTATCCTGGCCCAGTACCCCCCTTCCGGGACCAGAGGGAAACGGGGGGATACGGTGAGCCTGCTTTTGAGCCTGGGTCCGGAGGAGGCCTATTATCTGATGCCCGACCTGGTGGGAAAGGAACAGGCCCTGGCCTTCCGCTTCCTCCAAGGCCTGGGCCTCGATGTGAAGGTAAAATCAGCCAAGGTGTCGTCGGGACTTCAGGCTGGATTGGTGGTAGCCCAGGAACCCCCTTCAGGCTCTCAGGTTAAGGCCGGGTCCCAGGTAACGATTTTTGTGGGCCAATAAAATCAGCCACCAGCTATTAGTCTTTAGCTATTAGCCTTATATCTATTCATGCTTTAAACAGAACCTAAAAGCTAAGGGCTAGAGGCCAGAGGCTAAAGGCTTTATAATTTTAAACTGGTGGGCGGAATGGCCGGTAAGGTATTAAAAGTTCCCCCTGCACCGGAATACCCCCCTGAGGAGGGACACTATTTGCGGGGAAATGACTATTCACCAGTGGCGGTAGTTGTAACATTAAATACACCTTATGGAAGCATTCCACCTGAGGTGGAGGAATTGGTTAGAGTCTCCGTTGAAACGGGTGCCGCCCTGGCCGGGACGGTGCAAACGGAAAACATCGGCATTGAGAAAATTGTAGCCAACATTGTGGCAAATCCTAATATCCGCTATCTCGTCCTTTGTGGCAGGGAGGTGGAGGGCCATCGGCCCGGCGATGCCATCAAGGGTTTAATAGAAAATGGGATCGATGGGAGAAGGACTATTATTAACTGTAGTGCCAACACCCCGTATCTATTTAACATCCCGCTTGAGGCCATTCAGAGGTTTAGGCAGCAGGTGACATTGGTAAACCTTCTGAATATGACAGATGCGGAATTCCTAAAGAGGGCAGTTAGTTCCTGTTATCAGGAGAGGCCCAAATCATTTATGAGCTATAGCCTTTGGGACCCCGGGGCGTTTCCAGAACCGCCGATTTTCTGTAAGATAACTTGGCGGATAACCAGGCCATACGAGGTAGAGGATTGGGAGGTCGAGGGGGTACTTAAGGAGACTTGGCCAGAGGAAAGGCTATGATCTGGCCGCAGTTTCTATGAAGGGGGTGGATGACATGACGGCGGACTTCTTCAAAAACCAACTCCTGGGTTTAAAGGCAGTCTTAGGCTCTCTCCAGGCTTTAAGCTCGGACATCTGTAAGGGCTGCATTATGCTCGGAGGGGCAAAAACCAAACTGGGGAAAATGCTGAACAAACTCAGAGGCGATTTGAACGCATCCCTTATTCCCATTGAGGAGCAA
>JACRGL010000132.1 GCA_016212365.1 Candidatus Methylomirabilota bacterium
AATAATCTCTGGTTGCAGATAACTTGTTCATAGACGAATTACTTCGCTTTTTGTCCTGTTATGGGATTGTAGACGAAGTATTTCGTTTATCCTAACTCTGGCTGAAGTGCCAGAAACCCCTCTCCTGACAATTTTTGTTGGCTAATGGCTAATGGCTTTATTGGCGATATACTTAACCAGGTCCCTCACCCGGCAGGAGTAGCCCCACTCATTGTCATACCAGGCCAGGACCTTGACCATGGTCCCGTCTATGACAGAGGTGGAAGGGCCATCCACAATAGAGGAAAGGGGGTTCCCGATAAAGTCCACCGATACCAAGGGCTCTTCGCAGAAGCCTAGAATTCCCTGGAGCTCCCCCTCCGCTGCCTTTTTAAAGGCGCCATTTACCTCTTCCGCCCTCACCACCCTCTCGGTCTCTGCCACCAGGTCCACCAAAGAGACATTTGGGGTTGGGACCCGGATGGCGATCCCGTGCATCTTCCCCTGAAGCTGGGGAAGGACCAGACCTACTGCTTTGGCGGCACCGGTGGTGGTGGGGATCTGAGAGAGAGCAGCCGCCCTGGCCCGGCGCAGATCCTTATGAGGAAGGTCCAGGATCTGCTGGTCGTTGGTATAGGAGTGGATGGTTGTCATAAAGCCATGCCTGATGCCGAAGTTCTCCAGGAGCACTTTGGCCACAGGGGCTAAGCAGTTAGTGGTGCAAGATGCATTGGAGATTATGTAATGCCTGGCAGGATCGTAGGCCTTCTCATTAACACCCAGGACGATAGTGATGTCCTCCCCCTTGGCCGGGGCGGAAATGACCACCTTCTTGGCCCCTGCCTCCAAATGCTTTGCCGCGTTCGCCCGGTCGGTAAAGCGACCGGTGGATTCTACAACAACCTCCACTCCAAAATCCCTCCAGGGAAGCTGGCCTGGATCTTTGATGGCCAGGACTCTGATCTCCCGGCCATTCACCAGGATGACCTCCCCCCTGGCCTCCACCTTGGCCTCTAAGGCCCCATGAACCGAATCGTATTTCAGGAGGTGGGCCAACGTCTTTGCATCGGTAAGGTCATTTACGGCTACGAACTCTAGGTCTTTCTCTCCCAGAGCAGCCCTGAAGAACAGCCTCCCAATCCTCCCAAATCCATTAATACCAACTCTTGTAGCCATAACCGTCCTCCCTTTATAGCCTTTAGCCAATAGCTTTTAGCCAAATAGCAAAAGCGATTTTCTTTGGCTCAAGATACTACCTTTCCCTTCTTAAGTCAACCCATTTCAAGTTAATGGCACCCACTATGGCACCCGCGCCAGGGTGTAGACCGCCACCTCTACCGCCCCTGCCCTAAGGAGCATTCGGCTACACTCATTGACGGTGGCCCCGGTAGTGAATACGTCGTCAATAAGGAGGACCCTCTTACCTTTTATCCTGTCGGATCGTCTCACCGAGAAGGCCCCCCTTACCTGAGCCACCCGCTCCTTCCGGCCACCGCTTAGAGGAGGGGTAGGCCGCACCCGCTGCAGATTTCCCTTGAGAACTGGGATCTTATAATGCTGTCCCAGGCCACGGGCAAGGACCAAGGACTGGTTAAATTCCCGCTCCCTCTCCCTTTTGGGATGTAACGGGATCGGAACCAACAGATCAAAATTGGCCAAATCAAACTTCACGGCTCCCTCCTGAATCATCAGTTTTACCAGGGCCTTCCCCAGAGACCTCTTACCCCCATGCTTAAAGAGGAGGAGGGCCTCCCTAAGCACCCCTCCCCTCTCGTAGAGGGCGGCGGCCCGGGCCTGGATGAAATAAAACTCAGAGCTCCGGCAGAGGCCGCAGAGGTGTCCCGGGCTATATGATAAGGCCTTCTCTGAGGAAAGGGGGCGGCCGCAACACCCACAGAGGGGGCCCTTTATAATCCGGATCTTACCCCAGCAACTCCCACATATGATAGATCGAGCCTTCCCATTTAGAGGACCGCCGCAGGTCCGGCAGGGGGTGGGGAAGAGGAGGTTAAGGAAGGTGGCCCAAAGGGTCCTTATGGCCAAATAAGGGATCTTCCCTCCATTACGGAGAATGGTCATTCTCAGTATATCAGAGGGATGGGGGTAGGAGTGGGCTCGTGGGCCTTAATTGACCTTCGGAGCTCATCGCCCAGGCTATTCCATCTCCCGCAGCTCGAACAGCGGTCTCGCCATTCCTGGGCCCAGGCCCCGCAGGCCAGGCAGCGGCATTCATAGAGGGGACCCCTCGAAAGCCTCAGGGCCTCTCGGTAATTCTGGGCCGCCTCCAGGTACTGGCCCCGGCGCTCGTAAATCTCCGCCAGGTGGAAATAGGAGAGGGGGTAGGAGGGGACCTCCCGAACCAGGAGCTGAAACTGGGCAAAGGCCTCTTCTACCATCTCCAGCCGTTTGAGGAGCTTTCCTAGATGATACTTGAGGAGTAAATCGTCAGGCTTTTTGAGAAGGGCCTGGTGATAGAAGGCAATAATCCGATCAGGCTGTTCCTGTTCCAGATGCAGGTGCTCCAGTTCCCTCAGGAAGACGCCGGAGCGGTTAATATAAAAGGCCCGCTCCCATATGCGGACCGCCTTCTCCCTATGGCCGCTTTGGCGGTAAGTCTCACCGAGAGCCAGGTAGGCCGGGGTAAACTGCTTATCCAACTTGGCCCCCTCTCTAAAGGCCTTGGCGGCCTCCCGAAAGCTTCGCTCCTTCTGTTTCGCCCTACCCAGCTCATACTTCAGCCCCACCAGGGTCTGATATTCCGGGTCATCTTTGGCAGAGACCTGGCAGAGCTTAAGGATCTCCCTTTGGACAGAGAAGGCCTTCTCCCAGTTGTTCTGGTTAATGTAAAGCTCCCTCAGTTT
The DNA here is from genome assembly GCA_016212365.1 of Candidatus Methylomirabilota bacterium. GTDB lineage: Bacteria > Methylomirabilota > Methylomirabilia > Methylomirabilales > JACRGL01 > JACRGL01. The sequence continues at coordinate 2,841 of JACRGL010000132.1, forward strand.
TTGGTGGGCTGGCAGGTTATCCTTGAACTTGTCCCGGATCTTTTCCAAGACCCCAATGGCCTCATCCATCCTTCCCGCCTTCTCATAGTCCAGGGCCAGGTTCATGAGGGCCTCTAGGTTCCAAGGCTCTATTTCCCTCGCCTTGGAGTGGAGTCGAATGGCCTCATTGTAATCCCCTTCCTGACGGTGAATCTCCCCCAGGCGAAGGAAGGCATGGATGTTTTGGGGGTCCTTCAAAAGGATCTTGCGAAAAACAGGCTTTGCAGCTCCCAGCCTCTTGCTCAATAGGGAACTCATGCCCTCGGCATAAATCTCGGCGATCCGCTCATCCCTTCTCGCTTTTCGTGTGGCCCGATACAAGGTGAGGGTTCGCTGGACATCGCTAATAGTAGTGAGGAGGAAGACCAGTATTGCCCCGGCTACAAAGGAAATGAGGGTTAGGAATGGAAGGGTAACCTCGTAACTCCCGAAGGCGGGCAGGTTCACCCTTACCATGCCCGGGTTCTCCAAGGCAAAGTAGGAGACAAAGAGGGAAATAAGGATAATGGCCACCAGGAAAAGGCGAAGGGACATAGAGACCTCAAAAATGTTGACCGCTGACAGACGACAGATGACGGTTTGCTATCAACCGTTAACCATGAACCTTTAGCCTTGTCTCCGCTCCTCCGCTTCCTGACATGAAAGGCAGAAGCGGGCAAAGGGAAGGGCCTCGAGGCGCTTTTCCCCGATGAAGCCTCCGCATTTCTCACACCTTCCGTATGTCTTCAGACGGATCTTTTCCAGGGCGGCATCCACTAGCTTAAGGAGCCTCCGCTCGTTATCCCCAATGGAGAGCAAAAACTCTTTAGTATACGCCGAAGAGGCCTGATCGGCAATATCCTGGGTACCCTCATTTCCAGCCTCAATGCTAGAGGAGCTGGAGTTTCGTACCTCGCTGATCAATTCCTTCCTCTTTTCAAGTAGCTTCCGCTTGAGCTCCTCTAACTTCGCCGCCTTCATATCCTCCTCCCATTAGTATACGGCCCTGTCTTTTTCATCCCTGAGGGCCGCCCCTCAATCTAAGGCATAGCGGCGCCTCTTTTCCAAAAGGGTCTTGCGATTGATCCCTAAAATCTGGGCGGCCTTTGACTTGTGGCCGCGGACTTGACGCAAGATCCTGCGGATATATTCCTTCTCCAGCTCCTCAAGGGTCATTGACCCCCCGTGCTGGGGGAAGCCCAGCTCCTCGATGTTACGGTCCAAAGAGATGTCCTGTTCCATCAGGAGTGGACCCTCGCTTATGATAACCGCCCTTTCCAGGCAGTGCTCGAGCTCCCTTACGTTTCCCGGCCAAGGGTAACAGGCCAGGAGATCCAGGGCCTTAGGAGAAAGGCCCATAATCCCCTTCCTATACCGTCGGCAAAACTTATCCAAAAAGTGCTGGGCAAGTAGCGGTATGTCCTCCCGTCTCCGCCGGAGGGGTGGGATACGGAGGGGAAAAACGTTCAAACGATAATAAAGGTCCTCGCGCAAACGACGTTCCCTAAGGGCCGTCCCTGGGTCTTGGTTGGTGGCTGCCAGGATACGGACGTCTACCCTCAGGGTCCGTGTGCCCCCAACCCTCTCAAACTCCCGCTCCTGTAACACCCTGAGAAGCTTTGCCTGAAGTGAGAGGCTCAGGCTAATAATCTCGTCCAGGAAAATGGTTCCCCCCTGGGCCAGCTCGAACCGGCCCGGCTTTTGCTTTCTAGCATCAGTAAAGGCCCCTTTTTCATGACCGAAGAGCTCGCTTTCCAAGAGGCCCTCGGGCAACGCCGCACAGTCCACCTTGACAAAAGGGCGGGACCGACGGGGGCTCTCACCATGGATGGCTCGGGCAAAAAGCTCCTTCCCGACCCCGCTTTCCCCCAAGAGGAGGACAGTGGCATCACTTCTTGCTACCTGAGCGGCTAACTCCACGACCTCTCTCATTTCCTGGCTCTTGGCCACTATAGAAGAGGACAGATCAATGGCCTCCTCCTGGGTAAGTGGGTGGTCCCGCAAGAAGCGCCCCCGCTCCAAGGCCTTCCCCACCGTAAAGGAGACCTCTTCCTCTTTTAGGGGAAGGGTAAGGTAATCGTCGAGGCCACCCCGCAAGGCTGCAAGGGCCGGGAGGAGGGAGTCTGGAGGAACCAGAAAGACCCATGGCACGTAACCCGCCCCCTCCCTTCTGGGGGCCCATCCAGGTTCCCCTTCCACCAGAGTATAATCCATCAGGACTAATTCCAAGGAACCATTTTGGATCTTGGGCCAGGTCTCCTCTAAACCAGGGACAGTCTTGGGGTCATAACCCCAATTCCTTAACATCCCCTCCAGGGCCTCCCTCTCGGAAGGGTTCCCAGAGGCCACCAAAATTTTTCCACTTGGCATTGAGGCCTTCTCACTTAAGTGGGGAGCTGAATCCGTGGGGCATCTCCCCAAAGGTGCTCCAAATCGTAATAGGATCGAGTTTCTTCCTCGAAAATATGAACGATGAGGTCGCTATAGTCAAGTAAAATCCACCTGGCCTCCTTGTAACCCTCCCGGCCCAGCATTTTTATCTTCGCCGCCGAGAGCCTCTCGTCTATTTTATCGGCGATGGCCCTTACCTGTCGCTCTGAAGGGGCACTACAAATAAGGAAGTGATTGGTGAAGGTACAGAGGCCCCTCAGGTCCAGGACGACCAGGGAGGTGGGCTTCACTTCGGAAGCCGCCTCCGCCGCTAGCTTAACAAGCCTTTCTGAATCTATCCTCGTTTCCTTTTCCTTAGCTATCAGCTCTATCTTTTGCGCTTTTGGTACAGGCGGTTCTTGGCCATGTAGGCCGCTACCGTGTCCGGCACCAGGAAGCGGATGCTTCTCCCTTCCTCCACCAGCTGGCGGATCTCGTGGGATGAGATATCCAGGGAGGCCACTTCCACCAGGAGGACCAGGCCGGGGGTGAACTGCCTGGCTATTTCGGCGGTTATCTCTGATATCTTGAGGTACTTGAACTGGGGTTCACCCAGCATCTTCCGTAGCTCGGGGGTCAGAGAGACCTCCACCTGGTCGAGGCGCCACCCTGGCCTGGCGGTCACGATCACCTGGACCAGGGAGAAGAGGTCTTGGGCATCCTTCCAAGTAGGAATCTCTAAAAAGGCATCCACCCCCATAATGAAGTAGAGGGTGGTCCCCTCCCCATAGATCTTTAAGAGCTCACGGACCGTCTCCACCGAGTAGGATCTACCCGGTCGCCTCAGCTCAATAGAGGAGACGGTGAAGTAAGGGGCAAAAACCGTGGCCAGAGAGACCATCTCATAGCGGTGCAGGGCCGAGACTACCTTCTCCGTATCCTTATGGGCTGGGCGAGCAGCAGGGATGAAGATGATCTGGTCGAGCTCGAAGGCCCAATAGATCTCCTCAGCCGCCCGGAGGTGGCCTAGGTGGATAGGGTCGAAGGTCCCCCCCATCAGCCCGATGCGCCGCGGCCTCCCCGGCGTTACCTGAACCATCCCTAATCCTCTATCTTACCTATTGCCTGTTTAAATGCGGATATGCCCTTCACCCAGGACGATGAATTTGATGGTGGTGAGCTCCTCCAGGCCCATAGGGCCACGAGCATGGAGCTTGCCAGTGCTGATCCCGATCTCCGCCCCCATCCCGAATTCCCCTCCATCAGTGAACCGGGTACTGGCGTTGACGAAGACCGCTGAAGAATCCACCTCCCTGAGGAAGCGCCAGGCCCGAGAGCGATCGTTAGTGATGATGGCCTCGGCCAACCCTGAGCTGTGCCGGCTTATGTGCTCCAGGGCCTCCTCCATTGAATCCACTACCTTTACCGAGAGGATCAGATCCAAGTATTCCGTATCCCAGTCCTCCTCAGTGGCGGTGAGGACTTCCGGACATAGGGCCCTAGTCCGGGGGCAACCCCGGACCTCCACACCAGCTCCTCGGAGGCGCTTCACCATTTGAGGAAGGAACTCGGGGGCGATCCGGCTATGCACCAGGAGAGTCTCCATGGCATTACAAACCCCGGGTCGCTGGACCTTTGCATTATAGGCAATCTCCTCGGCCATGGCCAGATCTGCCTCTTCGTCCACATAGGTATGGCACAGGCCCTTCTCGTGCCGGATTACGGGGATGCGGGAGTTCTCCACCACCATCCGGATGAGGCCTTCACCCCCCCGGGGGATAATAAGGTCGATGTATCCTTCAAGGGAGA
>JACRGL010000014.1 GCA_016212365.1 Candidatus Methylomirabilota bacterium
CGGGCTCGATGAATCTAACAACCATAAGGGGTTTAAAATATCCGGGATCAAAGAGATATTATTCACAAATATTTGGTCCTGGAACCAGTTACCTCAAGCAGCCCTTCCGTGCCTTATCTTCCACTCCTCTACCGGGACCGAGAAGCGCCTCTCCACTATAGCCCTGTAGGTGGGTCCTGCATTGTAGGTGCAGAAAGGGTATATCCGTCCATGTCAAAAAATATTTTATTTCATGCGTCGGATTTTTCAATAGAAGTTGCCTGGAATACAATACCCGTTGATCTTCCCAACCCCCCAGAAACTCCCCTCACCTGGCGGGAGGGAATTGAGGGGAGGGGGAACCAATGGTGGTCTCTCACCCTCACCCCGACCCTCTCCCATCGAGGGAGAGGGGGGAATCGGTGATGTCAATGTCTATTTTTCTGACAACTATTTTTCTTGACAAGGGCCGGGCTTTGTTTTAGGTTTATTGTCCGGATTTGGCCTTTTGGGCCATTAGTTTTATGCCAGGCTCGGGAATAGGGCGGGCAATGACTCTCGACAAGGCCAGGCGCAAAAAGGGGGTGGTCAGGGAAATCTAGAGGGCGAATCCTTTGGCTATCCATGGCTTATTTTTGAGTATCTTTAAATAGGAGGCAGGATATGGCCTTAAAGATTACAGAGGAATGCACAAGCTGCGGGGCTTGCGAGCCGGAATGTCCCAATACCGCCATCAGTGAGGCGGAACCTATTTACATTATAAACCCTGACCTATGTACAGAGTGCGTGGGCTTTTACGATGAGCCCCAGTGCATTGCTGTGTGCCCCGTGGCCTGCATAATCCCCGACCCTGACCACCCTGAGACCAGGGAAGAGCTCCAGGCCAAATACGCCAGGATCCACCCGGGGAAATGAGGTTGGTCATTGACCACCACCCTTTCAGCTAGTGCCTCTTCAGGGGGGTAAGGAGGGAAGAAAGCGGAAGGGGCCCTGGTTTTAAAAAGGGCCCCTTTTAATTTTCTAACCCCCTCTCCCCATCCCTCTCCCCCGATGGACATCGGGGGAGAGGAGAAAGGTGAGGGGGAATCGATTAGGGTGTAACAAATATTCATGCGTCTGTATTAAAAAATATGCGGGGGACTCTAGTCAATGTGGTGGCCGTCCTTTTAGGGAGCGGCCTCGGCCTATTAATAGGGAACCGACTCCCGGAGAAAATCAAAAAGGTCATTACCACCGGCCTTGGCCTCTCCACCATCCTGATCGGGGTGCAGATGGCTTTTAAGGCCGAGAATGTCCTCATTATCATTATGATTTCAAACCAAAGGAAGCACGGTGAGGACCTCTTACGCCACCGGCCTCCGTTGCATTAAGTGCGGCCAGGCTTATCCCAAGAAGTATCTCCTGGAATGTTCAGTCTGTAAGGGGCTCCTCGAGCTCCAGTACGACCTGGAAGGGCTTGCCAGAATCCGCCCTTGCCACCTAGAGGGCCTGAATCTCTGGCGCTACGCCCCCTTCCTGCCCATTGAAAACTCCGCAAACTTCGTAAGCCTGGGCGAAGGGATGACCCCCCTCCTATTCTGCCCCCGCCTCGCCGAGGTCCTGGGTCTCCGGGAACTCTACATTAAGTTCGAGGGCACAAACCCCACCGGAACCCTTAAGGACCGCTCTTCGGCTACGGCTGTCTCCGCTGCATTGGAGTTCGGCTATCGGGCCACGGCGGTGGTGAGCACTGGAAATGCAGGCTCCTCCCTGGCCGCCTATTCCGCCCGGGCTGGCCTCTACTCCTTTATTTTTTGCTACGAGAAGGGGGCCCAGCCCAAGATGGCCCACATGGGGGCCTGTGCCTCGGAGCTCGTCCTCTATAAAGGGGGATACGACGATCTGATCAAGATTTACGACCGGCTCATGGAAGAGGAACCCATCTTCGAGTGCGGGGCCTCCCGAAATCCTTACAAGCAGGAGGGCAAGAAGACCATCGCTTACGAGATCTATGAGCAGCTTGGGGAGAGGGTCCCCGACTACTTCATCTCGCCAGTGGCCGTAGGGGAGACCTTCATTGCCACATGGCGCGGATTCAACGAGATGAAGGCCATAGGCTGGTCAGACAAACTCCCCACCATGGTGGCCGCCCAGGCCCGCCGGGCCAATCCAGTGGCCCTTGCCCTTGCCTCCAGGGGACCACTTGTCCCGCAGAGGATCGGCTACACTATCGCGGAGGGGGTTGCCGTTGGGGACCCGGGGAAGAAGGGGGAGTGGGTTCTAAGGATCCTCCGGGAGGCCAAGGGTCTGGCAGGGGATGCCAGCGATGAGGAGATCATAGAGGCGCAAGGACTTTTGGCAAAGACCGAGGGAATCTGGGCAGGGCCCACAGGATGTGTTACTGTGGCTGTCCTCCGGGATTTGGTGGCGAAAGGGGCCATTCCCTGCGAAGCATCGGTGGTGTGCCTGGTGAGCGAAACCGGCCTGAAAGGGGAGTATCCCCGGATAGAGCAAGAGGCCATTGAGCCTACCCTGGAGACGGTGCGGCGGATCTTGCAAAAGGCCCTGGATCTTGGATCGGACCCAAAAGCAAAAGGGCCTTGACAGCTTGTGAAATAGGGGATAATATGCCACGCAATTGGTCGGTTCGCCTAAGGCGAATTAATGGTAGCCAAGGAAGGGAGTAAAGGCAATGAAGGTGAGGAGGCGCAGCCAGGATAACCGGTTTTATGAGCTCCGCTGCTTCGGCTGCGGAAGGGTATGCCCGGAAGATGAGAGCACCACGGCGTGTCCGGCTTGCCGGATGCCTTTAGAAGTGCACTATGACTATGATTACATCCGATCCAGGCTGAACCGGTACTCCTTAAAGAGCTCCCCCATTAAGGCCCTGAAGTACCTGGACTTCTATCCCATTCGGAACCTGGATTTGGTGGTCTCTCTGGACGAAGGGGGCACGCCCCTCTACCGCTGCCACCGCCTGGCCGAGCACACTGGGCTCCGCCGTCTTTACATCAAGAACGAGGGGGCCAATCCCACGGGCGTCTTCAAGGACCGAGGCACATTGGTGGACATTACCAAGGCCAAGGAGATGGAAGCCGAGGCGGTGTGTGTGGCCTCCACTGGAAATATGGCGGGGTCTGTTGCAGCCTATGCCTCCGTGGCAGGACTCCCCTGCTACGTCCTGGTTCCCGAGGGTACACCAATAGGCAAGATGTCCCAGGCCCTTTCCTACGGGGCCCGCCTCCTCCAGGTGCGGGGCACCTATAACGACGCCGCCCGCCTGACCGAGGAGATGAGCGAGCGGCACGGTTTCTACCTGGCCGGGGATTACGCCTTCCGGGTGGAGGGCCAGAAGTCCCAGGCCTTTGAGATCATCGAGCAACTGGATTGGCATCCGCCCGCAGTGGTGATTGTGCCCATGGGCGCTGGCACGAACCTGGCTGCCCTGTGGAAGGGCTTTAAGGAGTTCTACGAGCTGGGCTTCATCGACCGCCTGCCGAGGATGATCGGGGTCCAGCCCGAGGGATGCCAGCCTATCGTGGCTGCCTTTAACCAGGGCTTAAATACGATTGTCCCCGTCGAGAAGCCCTCAACTGTAGCGAGTGCCGTGGCCGCCGGCGACCCCCAGGACGGGGTAAAGGCCCTGGCGGCCTTGCGGGACTCCGGAGGCTGCGCGGTTGTCCTCACAGATGAGGAGATCCTGGAGGCCCAGCAGCACCTGGCCCGATCAGAGTCTATCTTCGTGGAGCCTGCGGGGGCCATTCCCATAGCGGCCTTAAGTCCCTTGATCATGACCGGGAGGATCAGGCCTGATGAGGTGGTGGTTTGTCTCGCTACCGGGAGCGGCCTCAAAGACCCAAAGGCTGCCTTGAAGGTCTTACCTGCGCCGGCCTCCATCGAGCCCCTCACTTCGGAGGTCGACAAATTCCTGCGCTTGAAGCTCTACGAGATTCGGGCCTCGGGGGCCAAGAATGGAGGCAAAGAGCTCTTCACCAAGGTTCCCTCCCAGGCGGAGATCGGGGAACTGGTGAAGAGGGAATTCGGGGTGAAGCTTACGGCGGATTACGCAAAAAAGGTCCGGGCCCTGGCTGTGGAGTTCATCAATAAAGGAAAGCCTATCACCAAGGCCGACCTCCAGTACATAGTGGAAAACGTATTAAAAGGCCTTACCGAGCACAAGCAAGTCCTGGTGGTGGATGACTTCGAGATCTCTACTACTCTGCATGGAAAGCCAAAGGCCCGGGTCTGGATCAACTTCGAAGGGGAGAAGATCGAGATGGCATCCACAGGTGTGGGCCCGGTGGATGCAGTAATCAAGGCCCTGAAAGCTGCCGCTGAGGCCAGGGGCAGGCTCTTCTTCGAGCTTATAGATTATAAAGTTGAGATAAATAGCGCGGGAACAGATGCAAGCGTGGAGGCCACGGTGACCCTCAAAGACGCCCAGAATAACCGGGTGGTGGCAAGCGGCACCTCCCCTGATATAATCGTGGCAAGCGTAAATGCCTTCGTGGAAGGCTATAATGTGCTATGGGCGAAGCAGAAGGGGCAAAAGATAGCTAATGGCTAATGGCTTATAGCTAATGGCTAATGTAGATGCTCGATTCATCGAGCCATTGTATGGCCTGATAAATCAGGCAACTACTAATGGGTGATACGGGAGGTTAGTATGGTTGAGTTACTTGCCCCTGGTGGAAGTGTGGACATGGTGGTAGCGGTTTTAGAAAATGGGGCCGATGCTGTCTATGTAGGGGCTCTAGGGTGGAGCAGGAGGGACCCAAGATACGAATTAAGGCACCATGAGATCGGGGAAGCGACGGAGTATGTGCGCGAAATAAGGAAAAAAATCCGGGTGGCCATGAACGTTGATATAGAGCACCAGGACATACCCGATTTGCTTAAGAAGGTCGAAGACTATGCATCCTGGGGTGTTGATGGCCTAATAATGAAGAGCCCTGAGGCAATGAGGGCCGTAAAGAGGGAACATCCAGGCATGAGCATCCATGCCAGTGTAGGATGTAATATAGACAGTAGGGAGAAGATGCAGTTCTATAGGGAAGCCGGGGCATCCCAGTTTGTGGTCAGCACAACCCTGTCTTCTTACGGGGAAATAGCTGCCTTGAAGGGGGAAGCAGACCAGGTGGGTATGGGTGTAGAAGTCCTTATCCATGGCAACAGGTGTATAAGCGGGGTAGGGGGCTGCCGTTTGTACGAGTATTTCGATGCCTTCATGGAGGAAGTGACCGTATTGGACTCTGACGGGTTAAAGAGAAAAAAGGTCCTCGGGAATCCTGACAAAGGAGGGGTCTGTTACAGGCCCTGCCTGGGTATATATAACCCAGATATTACGAAGAGGTTTCCCCCTCACCTCCTGGAATACCTTAAGGACAAGACCAATGAAATCTTCACCGTTATAGACGATGTGCCAGGATACATAGAGCTGGGGGTTAAGACGCTAAAGATTCAGGGCAGGGAATACCCCATAGAGCTGATTGCAGAGATGACGAGGACCTACAGGAGAATCATTGATGGTTATTATTCAAGAAGCCTGGATTTGGAGCAGGACAGACAGAGATTAATGGAATTGAGCCATATAAGGGATACAGAGAGGAGAAAGAAAACCACCGAATTACACCAGAGGCTCCTGAGTTCCTGAAAAGCCTTGATTTTACCGGCGGAGGAAATAGGCTGCAGCGAACCGCAGCGTTTGAGGAGTTAGACAGCTCTGTCTAATTCTAGTTAGGCGATTAACCGCACATTGAGAAGAGAGGAGAATAGAATGAAAATCTTTGTAGGCAATTTGTCTCGCGAAGTCATGGATGAAGATTTGCGTCAGGCTTTCGAGTCATTCGGAAGAGTCGAATCTGCCACTGTGGTGAAAGACAAGTTCACGGGAGAGTTAAGAGGATTTGGGTTTGTGGAAATGCCCTCTGTTTCGGAAGCTCGGTCGGCGATCAACGGTATGAATGGAAAAGAGTTAAAGGGCAGAACTCTCAACGTAAATGAGGCTCGTCCACGCGAAGAAAGACGTGAAGGCAGAGGAGGACCAAGAGGCAGGCGACGTTACTGATCTTTCCTCCAATTAGGCAGGGATGAGGGGTGAGGATTGTAACGGAGGAAAGCGAGATGAAGAGAGACGCGGCAGAGATCCTTCGCGAAGCTCTGCAGCTTCCGCCGGAGGCGAGGGCAGCGCTAGCGGGGTCATTGATCAGCAGCCTGGACGAGGAGGTGGATGAAGGCGCGGAGGCCGCCTGGGAGGCGGAGGTGACCCGCCGGCTTGAGGATCTCGATGGAGGGAGGGTAAAGCGCGTTCCCTGGTCGGAGGTCCGACAGCAGCTTGGCGGGGCGTAATGCCACTTCCCAACGTTGAGTTCCATCCTGCGGCTGCGGAGGAAGTGGCTGCGGCGGTGCAGTGGTATCGCGAGCGAAGCGAGGAGGCGGCCCGAGCTCTGGTTGCAGAGCTCGATCGCGCGGTGGCGATGATTGCGGAGGCCCCAGAGCGGTGGGCACGGTACGTCAAGGGGACTCGGCGCTTCCTTCTCCGGCGGTTTCCGTTCGCGGTTGTGTACCGTCAGCGACAGGATGTGGTGGAGGTTGTCGCGGTAGCACACGCACGGCGGCGCCCTGGCTATTGGCGGCAGCGATAGAGGGTGCTGGGAGTCGGTTCGGCCTAACTCGCCGTTGCAGACGACGGCCCACCGTGCGGGCCGCGCCTGAGCGGCAGCGCGTTATGCGCAATAATATACCTAAGAAAATGGTACTGGGGATGTTCACAAGGCGCTTATTACTGAGCGCCTGAGGATGGTTACAAGATGAATATCAATATTGCAACCGTCGGTTCACGAGGGGACGTTCAACCATACGTCGCCCTTGGGCAAGGACTTCAGGGTGTCGGTCATAGAGTCCAGATCGTCACCGACCGCGTATTTGAGGACTTCATTCGTAGGGCCGGGTTAGGATTTATCCCGGTAAAGGTTGACCCGCATAAAGCACTACAGGTTATCTGCTCATTTGAGAAATACACTATTTGACCGTCAAAAATAGCTTGCATATCTGGAGTCTTCTCATTTGTTTTTTTGATTCAGATTTGATTCAGAGATGAACTTGATATTATTATTTCCCTGTCTTTCAGGGAGTGGGGAATGAAGATCGCTATTATGGGGGCAGGGGCGGTGGGGAGTTACTTTGGCGGCCTGCTGGCGAAGGCAGGCCTGGATGTCACCTTCATCGCCCGGGGAACCCATTTGAAGGCTTTACAAAGCCAGGGCCTGCGGATTAAGAGCTATAAGGGTGACTTTAGCCTACCGGTAAAGGCCACCTCGAATCCTGAAGAAGTGGGCGAAGCAGACCTCATCCTCTTCTGCGTTAAGGCCTATCACACTGAGGAGGCCACCCGCCTCTCGATCCCTATAGTAGGCCCAAAGACAGCTATAATATCCCTCCAGAACGGAGTGGATAACGAAGAGAGAATCGCTAGCATCGTTGGCCCGGAAAAGGTTATGGGTGGGGTTGCCTACGTGGGGGTGCGGATCGCCGAGCCAGGGCTTGTTGAGCATTCCATGGTAGGAAGGATTGTCTTCGGAGAGCTGGACGGGGCTATCTCGGAGAGGGCGCGCTATTTTGAGAGGGTTTTTGTTGAGGCTGGCGTCCCTGCCCAGGCCACAGCCCAGATACGGGAGGTCCTTTGGTCCAAACTCGCCTGGAATGCGGCTTTCAATGCCATAAGCGCGCTGACTCGAACCACCATCCAGGAGATCTTGGAGA
>JACRGL010000134.1 GCA_016212365.1 Candidatus Methylomirabilota bacterium
TCGTACTCCAGCTTAAAGCGGTCTATTCCCTCCCTGATCTGCCTGAGGGAACGCCGGAGTTCCAGCTCCCTGGCCCTCTTGACGCTCACCTCGACTAAGGGCATGGCTACAGCGGCCAGGACCCCAAGCACAGCAATTGTCACTACCAGCTCTATAAAGGTCAGGCCTTGGCCATTTCTCCTGAGATGAAGCATCCCAGGACTCCTACCCTTTCCTGGGCATCAAATCCAGCCACGATGAGGGTGGAGGCATAGGCCCTGGTGGCCTTACAGGGGTCGGTGGAGGCGTTGGAGGGGGAACACCCGGCGTAGGAGGTGGAATGGCTATGGGCGGCTCAGGGGTGAAGGCCTCCCCCGTCCCTGACCAGAAGCTTTCTATCCCTGACTCAGGCCTCTCAATGGTCTTCACCAGGCGGGGGGTAAGGGAGATGATGATGTCCCGCTGGATCCGTGTATCCTTGATATTGGTGAAGAGCCGGCCCAGAACGGGCAGGTCACTCAGGAACGGGAATTTTTTGACAGTCTTAGTAGTGTCGTCCTGGATGAGGCCACCCAAGAGGCGGGTCTCGCCGTCCTTCAATTTAATAAATGTGTCTATGTTTCTGGTATTAATGACGGGCTGGCCCGGGATGGCCTCTACCCCTACCGAGCTGATCTCGAAGTTGAGGTCAACGGTGATCTCCCGGTCTAAATGGATGGTAGGGGTGATGGTCAGCTTGAGGCCCACATCCCGGTATTCTACCCTTGTCTCCGTTGTCTGGACCGCAGTGGTAGCCACGGGCGCTCCCCCTGGTGCAGTAGGCTGGGCACCCGCAGGGGTGCTAACAATGGTGCTTATGGTAATGGGCCGACGCTCTCCAATCAGGACTCTGGCCTTCTGGCGGTCCAGGACCCTGATGGTTGGATTTGCCAGGGTCTTTGTGTCGCTCTCGCTCTTCACCAGGTTCAGGGTGAGGGCGGGGTTGGTATACGTCAGGGTGCTGTAGGGCCACACCCTGTAAAGGTCCCGGATAGGCACTGTGGTAGTGGTGGCAGTGGTAGTGGCCCCTGGGACCCGGGCCCCCAGGTTCAGTATTACATTGAACCTGTCCGTAAAGGTGATCCCCAGCTCCTGGAGCTTATCCCGGTTCACCTCGAGGACCTCCAGCTCTATCTCCACTTCCGCTCCACCCCTATCGTTGGCCTCAAGGAGCCTCCTGGCCAGCTCTATCTTCTCAGGGGTATCCCTGACCACTAGGGCGTTTAGCTTCTCGTTCACAAAGATATGTCTGGTGTTGAGGATGGCCCGGAGCAAATTTACAGCCACCTTGGCCTCGGCCGTGCTCAGGTAAAAGGTCTGGACCATGAGGTCATCGTATTGTACGTGCTTTGCCGGGGTGTCGGGGCTCACAATAACCGTGTTGTCGGCCATCCTTTTGGCGAAGAGCCTGTTAGTAGTAAGGATAAGGCCAAAGGCCTCTCTTAAGGGCATATCCTTGAAGAAGGTGGTGATCTTTTTGGCGGTGACGGCTTCATCAATGAATACATTTACATCTGCCAGCTTGGCAATAATCTCTAGGACATCCTTGATGTCCGTGTCCTTGAATCTAAAGGTAACGGGCTTTCGTGAAAAGAGGCTGAGGGCCTTTCCCTCTTCAGCCCTTTCCCTTTCCTTCCTGGCGAGCTCCAGTTCCTCCTTGAGCTTCTGAGAGGCCTGCTCCAGAGTTTCCTTTGCCTCACGATTTTCAGGGTCTAATTGGAGGGCCTCGCTGAGTTCCTTCGCCGCCTCCCTGTAATTCCCCTTTTCGATCAAGTCCTTTGCCTTGGCCAGGTGCTCCCTGGAACGCCTTATGTTTGCTACCTTTTCGGCCGCCTTCTTGACATGGACCTGTTCTGGATTGTAGGCCAGGGAGCTGTTGTATTCCACAAAGGCCTCGTCTATCCTCCCTTCCTTTTCCAGTTCCGTTCCCCGCTTATAATGGGCCTCCGCTGCCTGGGCCATGGCCCTTAATAGTTTTACCTTGGCCTCTACAGAGGTTGGGTCCTTGGCTACTGCCTCAATATAATACCGGACCGCCTCGTCCCAGTTTCCGACCTGGGCGAGCTCTTCGCCTTTAAGAAATGCCTTGTTGCTGGCGCAGGCAGTGAGGAGGAATAGGAAAAGGATGGGAAGGAAATGCTTCAGTTTAATGGGTCTACGCATCTTGGGACCTCCGCAAGTTTAATTTAGAAAGACGAATTATGTGCACACGTAGGGGCTGACCTCTGTGTCAGCCCAACCAGGGCGGATAGAGACATCCGCCCCTACATTAAGATGTTCTCATAACCTCTCTCCATCCCTCTCCCCACGGGGTATAGGGGAGGATGAGGGGGAAAGGTCATTTAGGGGAAAGGGAGAGCTTTACTTCTTTATCGCCGGTCGGGGTGCTTAAAAGGATGTAATCCTCCTTTACTTCTTTAATCAGGTAACTCTCCTTTATTACCTCATGCTCCTTGGCTACGATGATTTCATTTCCAGTTGCCAGGAAGGCAAACACCTCCCCTTCTGCCCTGGCAAAGCCCAAAAAGCGGAGCTTTTTGGGCTCATCCAGAAATGGATCAGGGGGAGGCGGCGGTGGCGGGGGTACAGCCGGTCCCTTGGCCTCTTTGGGCATTGGCGGGCCAGGAAAGGCTAAGGGGGCGAAGATGTTACGAGGGTTATCCCGGTATCGGGGAAGGGGGTCCTCGAAGAGGTGAAGCTTGAGGGGTGGTATGCGCACTTCATCTACCCTCTTCGCCGCTGGCTTCCCGCTTAGGCGTTCACCGGGTAGCAAGGCGGAGCCAAGCCTGGGCCTTCCCCCTTGGGATAACCCTACCCGGAATAGGATGAGGGCCAGCCAGAGGAGAAGTAGGCCCGTAAGGATGGCCAGTTTTTTCTGTTTATCAGTCATTCCTTTGCCTTTAGCCCTCAGCTCTTAGCCGTTAGCCCAAAAGTTTCATGTAGCGTCCCAGCTTGTCTGGGACGTTTTCGCCGGAGACAAGCTCCGGCGCTACTACTACTTGTGTATCACGCATCGTGCATCATGCATCATGTATCATGGATCGCGCATCATGCATCCCGCCTTATCTGAAGTAAGCTGCCATCTCCAACTGGAGGTGGACCCGGTCCCTTTCGCCAGCCCCCTTCAAGGCCAGCTTTTCAATAGCGAGGAAGCGCCTGTATTTCATCAGCTCGTATAGAAAGCGCCGGACCTGAGGGTATCTGCCCTCCACACCCATCAAAAAAGTGAGCTTGAGGAGGCCTTCCTTCTTTTCCTCCAGGGGCCGATATTCCACCGAGGGGAGCTCCAGGGAAAGGCCGCTCACCGTTCGGATGATCTTCCCAACTACCGCGGTGACCTCATTTCTAGGGGGGAAGGAGGCACGAAACTCCTCAGTATCCCCTATGGTTCGGGTGTAGGAGGAAAAAAGGGCCTGTCTTTGGCGCAGGGTCCGAACCTTGGCTTGGAGGGAGCGGAGGGAGGACTCCTGCTCCAAATATCTAGCCCGGGCGGGGAGGACCAGGGCCAGGAAGAAAGCCAGGTTCCCTAGAAAAAGAATAATAAGGACCAGGGTTGGCTTACGGAGCGCCGGTGGAATACGAAAAAGATTCATAATATTATACCCGTTGATTTTCCACGGAGTCCGCCTGAGGCGGATCCGACGCTACAGGCGACTGGCGGGTTTTAACCGCTAGAACCCTTGTAGTTTAAAGAGATGCTGAATTCCCAGGCCTCACCCAGGGATCCCTCGGCCTTCTTTGCCTTCCCTTGTCTCAGGAGGAAGACCCCTTTGAAGGCTTCCCTTCCCTCCAGGGCCCCCAGGAAGTTGTGGATGCTCTCAAAGCTCTGGGCCGTGCCCTTAAGGCTTACCTTGGATGTGGAAAAATCGGGCTGGATTTCGCTCAGGCTGATGCCGGGCGGTAGGGAGTCCTCTAGTTCATAGAGGAGACCTATCCAGGAGAAGGAGGAAGCCTCTAACAGGCGATTATAGAAATCTACCCGCTCAACCAGGACCTTGACCTTGTCCTCCGGGGGAAGGCTCCCCTGATGAGCAAGGGCCTCCTCTAGCTGAGACAGGGACCCCTTCATGGCCTGGAGCTTCCTTTGGTAAGCATCCGAGACCTTGGTCCGGTAAAAATAAAAGATCCCCCCATTGGCCAGGGAGAGAACGAGGGTCCCGGCCAGGGTCCAAAGGAGGAGTCGCCGCCAGTGCTCGATCTTTCTAAAATCCCGGGAAGTCAGGTTTAGCCGTAGCTTCATGATTAACGTTCCCCTTGCGATTCACGATGCACGATCCGCGATGTGCATATCCCGAATCCCGCATCCCGAGTCACGTATCCTCCCTTGCGGCCACCCCCAGTGCAGGAAGGAGGGGAAGGAGGGCCTCCCGTCCGAGTTTCAAGGAAGAGGAAAAGGATACCATCATTAGGGGATCGAGGCGCTCCACGGGAAGGCCCAGTTCCCGGCCGAGGAAGGCTTCCAGGTGACGAAGGTTGCTGGTCCCACCAGCCAAAACCATCCTTTTCACTCCAGAAGCTCCCTCTTGCTCGGCGTAAAAGAAAAGGGAGTCGGCTACCTCCCGAGCCAGCTTCTCTAGAAAAGGCCTGGCTACGGAAGGCCTCTCTGTTTTCTCCCCCTCGAAAGGAGGGAGGAAGGAATCCTCTTTTTTGTATCTCGATGCCTCCGCCAGGGGGATGGTCAGGGAGGTTGCGA
Source organism: Candidatus Methylomirabilota bacterium (assembly GCA_016212365.1). Classification (GTDB taxonomy): domain Bacteria; phylum Methylomirabilota; class Methylomirabilia; order Methylomirabilales; family JACRGL01; genus JACRGL01. Next base: position 4,712 of record JACRGL010000134.1, read on the forward strand.
GGGCCTCGTCCAGGGCAGCCCCACCCAGCTCAAAGCTGCGGATAAAGGTGGGGATCCCACCTACGGCCACCAGCAGGGTGCTTCCCTGGTGGCCTAAGTTAAGGAGGGCCACCCCATCAGGGCTGGCAGGGAGGTTCTCCTCCCAAAAATTGTATAGGCCGAGAGAACTGGAATCAACTACGCGGGGCTGGAGCCCCAGGGCCTCGAGGAGCCTGTCATACTGGGCAATAATCTCCCTTTTGCCTAGAAGGCAGAGGATGCGGTTGAGGCCTTGGCCGTTTTCTCCCCCGGAGGAAATCTCCTGATAATCAAGAACCACCTCCTCAGGTGAAAAGGCTAGAGAATCCTTAAGGCGCCACCTGGCCAGCTCTTTCACCTCTTCCCGGCTCCCCGAAAGCTCCTGAAATTCAAGGAAGCGAACTTTGAGGGAGAGGTCGGGAAGGAGAAGGGCCAGCTCCCGGGCCTTGATTCCGGACTTTTTAAAAAGATCCCGCAAAATCCCTTTAAATGTCCCTTCTTCCCCTATGTTGGGCTTGGTCAAGGAGGCGGTGATGAGGCCCTGAGGGACTGGAGCAGTGGCGAAGCGCTTGAGGTAAAAGCGGCCTTTTCTATAGCCAGCCTGGACCAGCTTCAGGCTGTAAGAACCCACGTCTAAGGCTACCGAATAATGCCATAGGTTCATGTTTTGTAAAATCCCAATCCGCGCACTCCCCCTCTCCCCATCCCTCTCCCCACAGGGGAGAGGAGAAAGGTGAGGGGGGATCCCCCATCCCTTCATTCCCCAAGCGTAACCCGATTTGCCTCGGCCAACGTGGTGAGCCCTGCGAAGACCTTTTCCAGGGCTGCTTCCCGGAGAAAGGTGGTCTTCTCATCCTTGGCTACCCTCTTGATCTCGGCTGCGGTCCGCTTCTCCAGTATGAGCTCACGGATGCGGTCACTTATCTCCAGGAGCTCGAAGACCCCGGTCCGGCCCCGGTACCCGGTGTAGTTACAATGGGGGCAGCTTTTCCCCTCAAAGAAAGGAAAGTCTCGATACTCCGAAGGTTCGAGGCCAGATTCGTCCAGCAATGCATCTGGGACCTTTATCTGGTGCTTACAAGAAAGGCAGATGAGGCGGACCAGGCGCTGGGTAAGGATGCAGTTCAGGGAAGTGACAAAGTTATAGGGCTCAAGGCCCATGGCCATAAGGCGTCCTACCACGTCCACTACGTTATTGGCATGGACCGTGGTAAAGACCAGGTGCCCGGTCAGAGCCGACTGCACCGCAATCTGGGCTGTCTCAGGGTCCCGAATCTCGCCTACCATGATCTTGTCCGGGTCGTGGCGCAGGATGGAGCGGAGGCCCCTGGCAAAGGTGAGGCCCTTCTTCTCATTCACGGGAATCTGAATCACGTTCTTCAACTGGTATTCTATTGGGTCCTCTATAGTGACAATCTTCTCGAGACCGCTGTTTATCTCGGAAATGGCGGCATAAAGGGTAGTGGTCTTTCCAGAGCCCGTAGGGCCTGTAACCAGGATCATCCCGTGGGGCTTTATAATGTTCTTTCTGAATCGCTTGAGGTCTGGCTCGCGAAAGCCCAGCCGGTCCAGCTTGAGCTCCGAGAGCTCTCGCGCAATGGTCTCCTTGTCCAGGATGCGGATGACCGCAGCCTCGCCGAAATTGCTCGGGAGGATGGAGACCCTGAAGTCTATACCCTTCTGGCCCAGCTTTAGCCTGAAGCGGCCGTCCTGGGGGACTCGCCTCTCCGCTATGTCCAGCTCGGCCATTATCTTTATCCGGGAGATGATCATCTGCTGAAAGCGCTTGTCAATAGGCTCCATGGCCGGATAGAGCATCCCGTCGATCCGGTATTTGACCATGACGTCCCTCTCCGTCCCCTCGATATGGACGTCGCTTGCCCTCCTCTCTATGGCATTCCAGATGATGGTGTCTACAAGCTTTATGATAGGGGATAGCTCTGCCTTGAGCCTCTCGGGGGAGAGGGCCTCTTCCTCTTCCTCCTCAGGGACCAGGGAGAGGCGGAAGCCCTCGGCCACTTCCTCCAGGACTGCTTCAGGGCCGGATTGCCTTTCCAGATGGGCCTGAATCATGGAAGGGGTGCTCACATAGAGACAGACCTCCTGGCCGGCCAGGAGGCGGAGGTCGTCAATCAGGGGGAGGTTTCCAGGGTCGGCCATGGCAATGTGGAGACGGTTGTCTTCCCTCCTGAAGGGGAGGAACAACTCCCTCCGTATGAGTTCCTGCGGGAATCCCTTGAGAAGGCGCCTGTCCACCTCTACCTGGCTCAGGTCAACGAAATCTATCCCATGCTGCCTGGCAAGGCAGTAGGCAAGGCTTTCCTCACTGATGAGTCCCTGGCTCACCAGGAAAGGCCCCAGGTTTCGTGCTGAGCCGTCCATTCGGGCCATGGCCTTCTGGAGTTCTTCGGGCGAAAGTAGCCCCTCGCTCAAGAGGACCTCTTCCAACTTTGGCCTTCTTTTCGGTGTAAGCATATCCTTTAACTCAAAATAAACTCTTTTCAGAGATGTCTTAGCTATCAGCCATCAGCTATCAGCCATCAGCTATTTTCTCACCTCACTACACTCGCCAGATGAAAAATCGGTAGATACATGGTTATAACAATAGTAGCTACTATTAGCCCCATAGAGAGCATGATGATGGGCTCGATCAAGGAGGCCATGGAGGAGAGCCTCGTGTCCACCTCAGAGTCGTAGAAGTCGGCCACATGGTTGAGCATCTCTTCCAGGGAGCCCGTGGATTCCCCTACGGCAATCATCTCTAAGGCCATAGGGGGAACAATGCGGCTCATTCCCAGGGCTGATGCCAGGCCCTCTCCTGCTTCCACCCTGGGGATTATCCCCTTAATCAGGTTGCCTATAGAGGTATTCTGGACAGAGCCCGATGCGACCTCTAAGGCAGGGACAATGGGGATTCCCCCTCCGGTGACCGTGGCCAGGGTCCTGGCAAACATGGATAGGGAGTATTTGGTCGCCACATCCCCAAACCAGGGAAGCCTGAGGACGAGTCTGTCCATCCAGCGCCTCCCTGTCTCGGTCTGTCTCCACTGCCAGAGGGCAAGGGACACCAGGACTAAAGCCAGGGCAAGGATGGGGAGGTTACCCTTTAGAAACCGCGTAACGGCTATAAGGACCTGGGTTGGAAAGGGTAGGGTGGCCTCGAACTCCGAGTAAATTCGCGAGAAAGTGGGGACAACAAAGGTGAGGAGGAATGTGATCACTGCCCCTGTTATTATGACCAGGACCGAGGGATAGAAAAGGGCACTGAGGACCTTCTTCCTCAGGGCGAGGATCCGCCTCATGTAATCAATATACCGCCTAAGGACCTCGCTGAAGTTGCCCGCCTTTTCCCCTGCCCGGAGGGATGCGGTGTAGAGACGGGAAAATACATGGGGGTGCCTCTCGGCCGCATCCGAGAAGGCTAGGCCCCCTTTTACGTCCCCTCGGACCTGGTCCAGGATGGCCTTCAGGCGGGGATTTGTGGTGCGGTCAACTAAAAGGTCCAGGGAGGCCATGATGGGAAGACCAGCCCTGACCAGGGCAAGGAGCTCCTCGTTGAAGATGAGGAGGTCCTTCTGTTTAATCCGCCTGATAGGGGTGCTAAAGGCTAGAGGCCAAAGGCTAAAGGCTTTTTTGGTATGGATCTCAAAGACGTAGTAACCCTTTTCCTCCAGCTCCCTCTTTAAGGACGAGGCGCTCTCCGCCTCCCGTTGCTGAGTGATTACCGAGCCGCTGGCCGTCCCGATCCTGCAGGTAAAGGTGGGCATTTTTGTAAAGGGTAACGGCCGTTGTAGAGGAATAGTTATTCCTTTAAGTGATGATAAAAATAACAGAGCTAACGCCTAACGTAAGACAAAACTGTAGCTTCGCTTACCGCGGGACGATGAGCTGTATCTCCTATCCCCTCTCCACATTCCTCTCCCCACAGGGGAGAGGAGAA
>JACRGL010000135.1 GCA_016212365.1 Candidatus Methylomirabilota bacterium
CCGGTAAAATGATGTTAGTGGCCAGAACCTTGGCCATGACCTTGGCGTCCGCCCCCTTGACCTCCACAACCATAACCCCGAGGGTCCTGCCCTTTCGAAGGACCTTGGCCTCGGCCATCATCTCGCCCTCCCAAACTGGGGAGAGGAAGTTTATCTTGAATTCGATAGTTGCCACCTGGGTCCCCTCCCCGAGCAGGGACAAAAAGGCCAGGCTTGCAGCGGCATCGGCAAGGGTGCTGATAATTCCCCCTTGGACTGTGCCATTGGGGTTGGTAAGCTCCTCCTTAAAGGGGAGGGTGAGGCAGGCGAAGCCCTCTTCAATCCTGTCAACCCTGACGCCCAGGAGCTGGAGGGCGGGATAGGTGGAGTTCCATTCATCCTTCAGTCTTTGCCAGACTGAATCAGACATAACTACCCGGCCCACTCGGGGGTGCTACTGCCATCATGCGGAAGCAAGCAATAAAATGGCCTTTACATCAAAATGATCCTGGCGTCAAGCACTTCACACCCTTTTTCATAGACCACAATGGGATTGAGGTCTATCTCCAAAATTCGAGGGTTTTCCTGGACGAGCCGGGAGAGTCTCATAATGCCGTTAACTATGGATCCAATGTCCTTGGGCCCTTGCCCCCTTATCCCTTTTAAGAGTGGGAAGCCTTTAATCTCCTGGACCATTTCCAGGGCATCCTCTTCGGTCAGGGGAAGGATGCGGAAGGAGACGTCCTTATAAACTTCCACGAAAACCCCACCCAGCCCAAACATAATGGTGGGGCCGAACTGGGGGTCCCGCACCATGCCCAGGATCACCTCAGTCCCCGGAGGGGCCATCCGGGCAACCAGGACTCCATTGATGGCTGCATCCCCTTTGTGTTTCTTAACGCTTTCTATCACCTGACGAAAGGCGGCCTTTATATCATCAGGCCCGCAGAGGTTAAGGGCTACGCCGCCCGCGTCGCTCTTGTGGAGGATGTCCCGAGAGACGATTTTCAGGACCACAGGATAGCCTATAGCAGAGGCGGCCTCCACCGCTTCCTCCCCGCTCGATGCGAAGCGGTGCTCCACAATGGGGAAGCCATAGGCCTTCAATAATTCCAGAGCCTCGGGTTCGGTCAGATTCCTCCCCTCAGCCAATGCCTGTGAGATAACGGCCTCCATAGATAACCTCCTTGGTCCGCCTGCGGCGGATAAGGCAATATCTTCAATACTTGACCAACTGACTCAGGGCCCTGATCCCCCGCTCGGGCGTAGGAAATACGGGTATCTTCTTTAAATGGAAGAGTTCCCGTTCCCTCCTCTCCACATCGGCACCGCCTAAATAAATGACCACCTGGGGAGGTTCCTGAGTAACCACCTCAGAGGCCCCGGGCAGGGGGTCCCCGAATATTAATACAATAGCGTCGTAATAAGGGGAAGCGGCCTCGACCACTTTTCGGTAGAGTCTGGCATCGGCATCCCCTGTGAGGTCGAAGGGATTGGAGATTACGAAGTGGCTGGGAAGCTCGGCTCGAAGCCTCCCTGCGAGCTCCCCAGGGAGAGAGGCCACCTCCAACCCTTCGAGAGCAGCCACATCCGTGGCCAGGACCCCGGAGCCACCCGAGCTGGTCACGATCAGGATTTTCTTTCCTCGGGGACACGGGAGGTAGGCCAGGGCTTTGGAGAAGTCGTAGAGTTCTTCCAGGTTAGAGGCCCGGTGAATCCTCCTCTGGCGAAAGACGGCCTCGTAGATCTCGTCCCGGCCAGCCAGGGACCTGGTATGGGACTCGGCCGCCCGTCGTCCCTGCTCTGTCCTTCCTGGCTTGAGGACCACAATAGGCTTTGGGCATCCCCTGGCGGCCTCTAGGAACCTGGCCCCGTCCTTTACCCCTTCGAGGTAAAGGGCGATGACCCGGGTGTCCCCGTCAGCAGAAAAGTATTCAATGAGGTCCGCCTCGTCAATGTCGGCCCGGTTACCCAGGCTGACGAAGGCGGAGAACCCCAGTCTATCCAAGGAGGCCCAGTCCATGAAGGCCGCCCCGATGGTGCCGCTCTGGGAGATGATGGCCATCTCCCCCTTATCCTGGATCAGGGGCCAGGAGGCGCAAAGGCTGTGGTGGGGATGGTTGACCCCCTGGCAGTTGGGACCTACCACCCGTAATCCCCACCGCGCTGCTATCTCCGCGAGGCGCCTTTCCAGCTCCGCTCCCTCAGGGCCTGCCTCGCTGAAGCCTCCGGTGATTACAATAGCGCCCTTGATCCCCTTCTGGCCGCACTCTTCGATGGCCTCGGGAACAGCAGGGGCAGGGATGATGACCACTGCCAGGTCCACCTGGGCCTCGATTTCATTGACGCTCCTGTAAGACCTCAGGCCCAGGATCTCCCCGGCCTTGGGATTGATGGGGTAGACCGGCCCCTGAAAGCCAGCGTCCAGGATATTCTTCAGGATCTTGAAACCCCACTTCTCCGGGTTTGCAGAGGCCCCCACCACGGCGATAGACGCCGGCCGAAAGACGGCTTTTAAGGAATCGCGGCTCTTCGAACCTGAGGCTCCCTGTTCCATAATATATCTGCTCCTTGGAACGGTTTAGTCCTGCCTTCGCCTTTGACGTCCTGAAGGCACCACACTGGTCCCCACCGCCCGACAGACCGTGATGGGCGGATCCAAGACCTCCGCTGAGGAAGGATACGGCCCTTTCCCTTGGGCTTGAATGACCTCCTAGCGAGTCATAATCCCCTGGGCCTTCTCAAAGACCTTGTCCTCCACAAGAATAGGGACACCGGCCCGGAGGGCCAGGGCAATGGCGTCGCTCGGTCGGGAATCCGCGGTGAGCTCCGCCCCTTGGAACTCCAGATAGAGGAGGGCGTAATAGGTGTTACCCTTCAAGTCCACAATGGCTACTTTTTTGAGGGTTGCCTTTAGCTTGCCCATGAGGTGGATCATCAGGTCGTGGGTGAAAGGACGGGGAGGCTTTACCTTTTGCAAAGGAATGGCGATGGCTTGAGCCTCGAATGCCCCAATTCCCATGGTAAGCTCCCTCTTGTCCCTCTTTCCCCGGAGAAAGACCAGAGGCATTTGAGAGGTAGGGTCCATGGCCACTCCCAAGACCTCCATTTCTTGGGGCTCAGGGACTTTAGGGGCGGGTTTCTCCTGACTCCATATAGGAGCAGCGAGGCCAAAGACCAGGATGGATGCGACTAGGGCAAAGGATTCGACTTTCATGGTAAATCCTCCTCAGGGCTCCATGGGCAGGTTAGAAAGGTCAACGGCCTGCCCTCAAGGGTAGTAATAAGGGGGATAAAGGTAGTAAGGATAGCGCCAATAGGGCCAGTAGGGGTACCAATAAGACCAGGGCGGGGGATAGAGGTATGGGTAATCCGGGTAGGGGTAGCGGGGAACAGGGGGTAAGAGGGAAATAAAACGAATGACGATATAGGGGTAAGTATAATCAATCTCCCCTAGCGGCTGGACCCTCTTCCCCTTCACTTCCCCCACCACCGTGACCAACCGGCCGGCCCTGTAGATGGCCCGGTCCAAGAATCCAGGGTAGAAGGCGAGGAATCTCCCCCCCGATTCGTCGGTCTCCTTAGGGGTGTCATCAAAGGCGAGGGGCTTTTCCAGGACCTCTATTTGAGTCCCTTCCTTTAGATTCCTGGTATCAATGACCTCCCCGCCCAGGACCACCCTTTTTCCTATATGGGCTTCAGGGGCCTCCCGGAGTTGGGCAAAGGTCAAGGTTCGATCTACCTCCTTTCTCAGGTGGACGGGGATGACCGAGCAGCCAAGAAGGAGGGTAAAAGAGGCCAGGGCGAGCAGGGCGAGGTTTCTCCTCTTCAAAACAGCTTCACCTCTACCACTTCCCCTCTCTCCAGGAGGTCCACATTAGCAGGAATCTCAATATAGCCATCCGCATCGGCCATGGAGGTAATGGCCCCCGACTCTTTGAAGACCGGGACCGCCTGGCCCTTTAACAGTTTTACCGGGAGGAACTGGTGACGTCCTATAGTGGAAGTTACCCGCCGGGCCAAGGGCACCCGAAGGGGCTCCCTCTCTCCATCAGGAAGCCGGGCCATCTTACGGAGCATGGGCACCAGGAGGCCGTAGCCATTGGTGAGGCAGGAGGTAGGATAACCGGGCATGCCAAGGACAGGCTTTCCCTCTACCAGGGCCAGAAGGGTAGGTTTGCCCGGTTTAACAGCGATCCCGTGAAAGATAACTTCCCCCATCCCATCCAGGACCGATGCCAGTAAGTCGCGTTCGCCAACGGAGCTCCCCCCTGAGATGACCACCAGGTCAAAAGCCAGGGCTTCCACCAAGGCCTCTCGCAGGCCCACTACCTCGTCGGCCATGATGGGGAAGACCCGGGGGAGCCCCCCGTTCTCCTGGATAAGGGCAGCCAGAGTATAGGAGTTTATGTCGTAGATCCTTCCTGGCCCTAGGGATTTCCCTGGCTCTACCACCTCGCTCCCCGAAGGGATAACCGCCACGGACGGCCGGGCATAGACCCTGAGGCGGCTAATACCAAGGGCAGCCAGGACTCCCACCTTACTAGGGGTAAGATAAGAACCAGGTTGGAGCATCTCGGCCCCCTTCCGGATATCCTCCCCTGCGGGGGCCAGGTTGGCCCCTGGGTGTACCGGCTTATAGACCCGGACCTTATCCCCAAAGAGCTCGGTATCCTCTACCTTCACAACGGCATTAGCCCCCAGGGGCATAGGGGCACCGGTAGCCACCTGGATGCAGGTCCCCTTTTTAACCTCCTCTCGGCCCTCCTCCCCGGCATGGATCACCCCTATGAGGGGAAGCTCTACGGGGCGAAGGTCGCCAGCGCCAAAGGTATCCTCGGCCCTGACTGCGTAGCCGTCCATTGCAGCCCGGGGGAAAGGGGGGACATCGATTCCCGCAACTACCCCCTGGGCAATCACCCTCCCCCCCGCCTGGAGGAGCAAGACCTCCTCCGTTCTTTCAATGGGCCTCGCCGCATCCAGGAGGAGCTTCCGCGCCTCTTCCAAGGATATGAGAGACTTGAGGGGCTTCATAGTCATATTCTTTTCTACTTTACATAACGCTTTGGCGATAAGCTGCCGCCTACTATAAACATAGAAATACAAAAATTGCTAATGACTGTAAATCGATAAGAAGCCAATGAAATCCCTTATACCAGGGCGGGCAGCTTCATCGCCTTGTTAGGCCTTCCTTTTCAA
>JACRGL010000138.1 GCA_016212365.1 Candidatus Methylomirabilota bacterium
CACTTTTATCGCCTCCTTCACTCTTCTTACTGAATCACTGGTGTCGGGAAGAGGACGCCGCCAAACAGGAGATACGCCAGGATCAGCGTCCAGACAACGTTAAAGGCCTGGGCTGCGATAAAGGCCGCGGCTGGACGGCCCCCCTCCATCCTGACCAGCTCGGTGAAGCGCGCTCCCAGGCCGATTGATGTGAAGGCAAGGGCAAACCATACCGTTCGGAGCCCGGTCAGGATGCCCTTGGTCTCTTTAACGAGGCCCGGATTCAGCAGGAACGAGAAGACAAACGAGGCGATCAGGAAGCCAAGGACGAACTTCGGGAACCGCTCCCAGATTACCTTGACGCTCGGCCGCTCTCGGGTCTCCGTGCCTCTCTTGAAAGTCCACCAGATCGCCAGGAGAAACGCCGCTACTCCGATCAGAACATTTTGTGAAAATTTCACGATGGTGCCAACCTTCATCGCAGGCTCGCTGATGAGGGCACCTGCCGCCACAACTGAGCCGGTAGTGTCGAGGGTCCCCCCAAGCCACGCCCCGGCGATTATGTCAGGTATACTCAACGCCTTGGCAATCCAGGGCTCCAGAACCATCATGGGAACAGCGACGATCAGAATAAGCGAGATGACATAGGAGAGTTTTTTCTTGTCGCCCTGGATCGCCCCACAGGCGGCGATGGCGGCCGAGACGCCGCAGATGGAAACTCCAGTGGAAAGCATTACGGCGAACTCGTCATCCACCCGGAGCTTCCTCGCCAGCCAGAAGCAGACGTACCAGACGATGAATACGACCAGGACCGCCTGGACGATCCCGATGGCCCCGGCTTGGAGGATCTCGAAGAAGAGGATGCCGCCCCCCAGGATCACAAGCCCCGTCTTGATGTAGTACTCGGTCCTGACCGCCTCTTTCAGCCAGTCTGGCACCCCGAGGACATTGCTGATGAAGAGGCCGATTAGGAGGGCGAAGACGACATACTCTAGTCCCCAGTAATGGATGGTGGAGTTGCCCGCAATGAACTGAGAGAGCCAGGCGAGAACATAGACAACCGGGAAGCCCACGATGAAGGCACCCACCCGACCGCCTATTAACCCGATGCCAATGGCGGAGAGGATCAGGTAGGCGATCCCGATGTAGATGGACCACAGGATGTTCTCGCCCGAAAAGACCTTGCTCACTAGGGCCCCCGCATCGCCGCTAATTTTTTTACTGATATTGCCCCCTTTTTCCTTGAGCCCGGAGTCATTGGTCGTCTTCGCAACGTCTCCGAGCTTCTTAGCGGCCCTCCCGATGGCCGTTCGATCCCCAGTGTCTATAGCGGCCTGCAGGGCCGTTGCGGCGGTAAGGAGGTTTGTCTCGCCCTTGCCCCCGGCGTCCTTGATGAGCTTCTCGACTCCAAGCTTCGACTTGGCGGCGGTAGCGTTAAACTCTCCCGCAGTGACCCACTTGAAGGTCGGCATCTGGGGTCTCACGCCCACGAGGACCAGCACGATGATGAAGAATCCAAGCCAGACAGTCAGCCAGTCTTCTGTCTTAAATAATCCTTTTTTAATTACTTCCCCCATTTTTATCACCTCCTTTAGAGAAGTGGACCTGTATATTTCTTGACAAAGCAGGTCCTTTTTAATTATAATGTAATATAATGATGGATTCTGACTATGTTCTGACCCTTTTCTGACTTTTTGCTGACTTAAAGAAAAATTTTTTTAATCCTAAAAAGCCATTAGATATGGAGAGGCTCAGTAACGTGTCAAAGGTCGGCACGAGGGTAGAGCCACGGCATGACCGAGAAAAATTAGAGAAGACCCTCCTCAAAGGGAGACCGCCCATTCCCCTCTTCATCCGCTGCTTTGGTAAATTCGAGGTATCCCTAGGGAATAACAAGATAGAGGATGGACAGTGGAATAGCAAAAAGGCCAAGGCAATCTTTTGGTTCCTGGTCTATCAAAGGGGGCATCCTATCCATAAAGATCTCTTAATGGAGAGCATCTGGCCTGACTACGATATCGATATGGTCCAAGCGAGATTCTATAAGGCCATGTCCCGCCTCTATCGCATCCTAGAACCCGACCATTCTTCCCGGCACTCATCCAACTATATCCGATGCCATCAAGGGGCCTACTACCTTGATTTTGAGCAAGTAGCCCTTTTGGATGTGGACGAATTCTTGAAAAAGATAAAATCGGGGGAAGTGGAGGAGAAAAGGGGAAATCACCAGGAAGCCTTCAAATATTACCTCGAAGCGGAGAGGCTGTATAGGGGCGACTTTTTGGAAGAGAACATTTATGAGGGATGGGCCGTGACGGAAAGGGAAAGGCTCAGGAATACATACGGGAGACTGGCTACTAAACTTGCCCGCCTTTTCTATGAGCAGGGCTCTTTTGGGGAGAGTATGGAATACTGCTGGAAGCGGATTAAATCCGAAAAGTATTGCTGTGAGGCCTATCTCCTGCTTATGCAAAATTACTGTGGTCTTGGTGAGACCCATGAGGCCATGAGAATTTACCGCATGTATAGCGAGATGTTGAAAAAGGAGCTTGGGGAATCGCCGTCTCTAACTTTGGCCAGATACTACCAGGAGATATCCTCAAAAGGATGAATTTTCGTTATTGAAATAACCCATCGGAGGCTGTGGAAATGCCCCATGAGACCCTTGATTGTTTGGGCTTGAGTTGTCCATTCCCTCTGATAAAAATCAAGGAAAGGATGGGTAAACTAAGGCCGGGACAGATTTTAGAGGTTTTGGTCGACGATCCTCTGGCCAAGACAGATGTCCCGGGTTGGTGCGAATTAATGGGGCACAAGGTGCTTAAGGTGGAAGAGGCCGAGGGGATCCTTAAATTTTATATTAAGAAGGCTTAAGAAATCACCACAAGGGGGAATAAGGGATCAGACTTCACTGGGGTTTCCTGAGTTTTTATCCAAACTCATAACAGAGCTGAAAGTCATCAATGGCATTGGTTTTTATCTGAAGAATTACCCGCTTGTGCTCAATATCGGCTGTAATGGGCTTCAATAACCAATAGCCCCTCCCAACTTCTTCCGCACTGCCACCATAAATCTTCGTCTGTCTTTATAAGGGCTATCTCCTCTCCTAAAGACCTTGATATGTTGGATAGCTTTACATCTTTTTTAAGAGGCTCGAATTTTTGGAAAGGTTTTGGTAATATGGCACGCAAATATGAAACCCCTCTTCCACTCAAAATTGATAAGTGGCCCCTTTGGTGATCCAGGCCTTTTCGTGGATCTCCAGTGGGAGGGTAGAGCCCTCCTTTTCGATCTTGGGGGCAATGAGGCCCTAGAATCCGCCAAACTCGTTAGGGTGTCCGATGTATTTGTCTCCCACACCCATGTAGACCACTTCATTGGCTTTGATAACCTCTTGAGAGTCCTGCTGGGCCGGGATAAGACTGTCCGAATCTTTGGGCCACCAGGAATAGTCTCTAATATAGAGGGGAAGCTCGCCGGCTATACTTGGAACCTGGTGGAGGGTTATAAATTCTCCCTGGAGGTCCACGAGGTCCACGAGGATAGAATCGTCTCTGCCACCTTTAATTGTAGTGAGGGATTCACCAGGAAAGACAAGCCCTCTCCCCTGCCCTTTGAGAGGGTCCTGGTCGACGATCCCCTCTTTACTGTAGAGGCCGTTCACCTGGATCACAGGATCCCATGCATGGCATTTGCTCTTTCGGAGAAGTTCCACATCAATATAAACAAGGACAGGTTGACCAGGTTGAATATGCCTGTGGGGCCATGGCTGGGCGAATTAAAGAAGTGCATAAGGGAAGGGAGGCTTGATGACTCCCCCTTCATAGCCCGGTGGAGAAGGGGAGATAAGCTGGAAGAGAATGAGTTTCTCCTGGGGGAGCTCAAGGAAAAGATAGTTATGATAACCGAGGGCCAGAAGGTCTCATATGTAGTGGATGCCCTCTATAGTGAAGAAAATGCCGTCAAGATTATAAGCTTAGTGAAGGACTCGGATATCTTTTACTGTGAAGCAGGCTTCTTGGAAAAGGACGTAGAACGGGCCAGGGAGAGGTATCATCTGACGGCGAAGCAGGCGGGTCTCCTGGCCCGCAAGGCAAGGGTCAAGAGGCTAGAGATATTCCACTTCTCACCGAAATACGAATCCAATCCCCTTGAGCTCTATCAGGAGGCAATGGGGGAGTTCTACAAGACTCCATAATGCGAATAAACATTATTGCCGGATTTCTAGGGTCAGGAAAGACCACACTCCTCAAGAGGATCCTGGGCGGCCAATTAAAACAGGAAAGGGTGGCGGTCCTAGTCAATGAGTTCGGGGAAGTTGGCCTGGACGGGGAGATTATAGGCCGCGAAAGCTTCGACATGATCGAGCTGGCGAGCGGCTGCATCTGTTGCTCCATGAAGGCCGACCTCCTCAAGACTGAGAGAGTTCCTTGAGACCCTGCCCGAGGATGTATTTCGGGTAAAGGGATACATAAACTTTCCTGAAGGAACGGCCTTTCTCAATTACGCGGGTGGAAACTACCAGCTCGACCCTTTTCCCGAACCCCGAGAGAACTGCCTGGTCTTCGTGGGGCTTGACCTGGATAGGGGGGAACTCTTGGGAAAGATACAGGAATGTAGTATCGAGAAAGGAGGAACACCGTGATTGATTTAAAAAAGGTTAACGAGGAACTGGCTGAATACATCAGGCCCCAGACCTTCCCTTTAGCCATCAGGATGCTCAAGGCCGGGGAACGCATGCCTGAAAAGGTAAGGATGCCCTTACGGGATTTTAAGAATAGGTATGCCACCTGCCAGGCCATCAGCGTGGTCAGGAGGTATGGCTGGACCCTGGCCCTTACCAAGGAGGATATGCACTGTTCTCCAGGAATCCTGATCCTGGGGTTCGATAAGGCTCTGAGATTCTATACCGAAGGGAACCTCTGCGAGGGAATGTATACCGAGACCGCCGAGGCAGGGGCAAGGTCAGAGGCCGCAGTAGACAAGTTCGAGCTGGGCAAATACCAGACCATCCTCCTGGCCCCCTTAGACCGAGCCCCTTTTGAGCCCGATGTCATCGTAATTTATGGGAATCCTGCCCAGGTGATGCGCCTCGTCCAGGGGGCCTTGTGGAAACAAGGGGGAAAGCTCTCTTCCTCCTTCGGGGGAAGGATTGACTGCGCCGATATCATCGTTACCCCTATGAAGACGGGCGAGCCCCAGATCATCATCCCATGCAGCGGGGACCGTATCTTCGGCCAGACCCAGGACCATGAGATGGCCTTCTCCATCCCATTTGCCAGGATCGAGGGAGTGCTGGAGGGCCTCCGGGGGACCCATAAAGGAGGAATTCGTTATCCCGTTACATCCTTTCTGGACTACGAGGCCAAATTTCCCCCAAAATACGTGGATTTGATGAAGATATGGCAGGTGAAGGAAGGGAAGGCAAAATATACCGGGATGGACCACGTCAAGGCTGCCTATAAGCGGTCCTTCACCGACCGGGTGCCTTTTTATCCCATCATCGGGGCCTATGCCGGAGTTCGGAACGGCATGACGGTCCGCGAGTACCTCCAGGACGCCAAAAAACTAGCCGAGGCCCAGATCAGGACTTATGAGGAACTCCGGCAGGACGTGGTCGTCGTCATGGCCGACCTGGTAAAGGAGGCGGAAGCAGCAGGCTCGAAGCTCCGCTTCCCTGAGAACGACATCTGTTCGGTGGAGAGGCCTGTGCTGGCCGATGATAAGGGGAGACTGGCAAAAATGGAGGTCCCTGACCCTATGAAGGTAGGACGGTTGCCCATGTATCTCGAGGCATGCGAGAGGATGGCCTCGGCTATTAAAGATTCTCCTGTAGGGGGCGTGGTGGTGGGTCCCTGGGGCATAGCGGTAGCCATGCGGGGGGCGGAGCGGCTGATCATGGATACCTTCGATGACCCTGCCTTCGTCCATGACCTGATGAGGTTTACCACGGAGTTTGCTAAGCGCTTCGGCGAAGCAGTAAAGGATACCAAAGTAGGCCTCTCCTTTTCAGAGCCAGCCAGCTCATGCAGCCTCATCTCCCCGGAGATTTACCGGGAGTTTGTTAAGCCCTACCACACTGAGCTAGTGAATTACTTTAAGGAGAGAAGGGTGGGGACATCCCTCCATATATGCGGGTATATAGACCCCATTATGGAGGACATAGTAGAAACAGGGGTAGGGGCAATAAGCATGGATGCCCTCTCCTCCCTTGAGAGGATGGTCCAGGTATCCAAAAAGCGGTCGGTGATCATCGGAAACGTGGCCACTACCCTCTTTGAGCGGGGAACCAGGGAGGAGATGGAGGGAGCAGTAAAAAAGTGCATAGAGATTGGTGCCAGGGGGAGTGCCTTTATCCTTGCTTCGGGCTGCGAGATCCCGCCCAACTCCAGGAAGGAGAACGTCCAGTGGTTCATGGATGCAGCGATAAAGTACGGGACTTATGAGCAAGCTTAAACTAAATGCGACCAAATTTGTTTTTAACATATGGTCGCATTTACCCTGAGCGGAGCGAAGGGTCTCTTTCAAGAGATCCTTCGTCGCTTTGTTCCTTAGGATAACTAAAACCAAATTTTGAACTACATATTTGGTTTTAGTTAATTAAAAGAAACAGGGTCCAAGGGATTAAAAAATTGAAAATAGATAAGGCCCATTGCCGATTGTTAGAACAGGGCTTTGAGTCCGGGGCCTGCGAGGTAGCCGCTGAGGGAAGGATAGACACGGCCTGTCGGGTAACCCTGAAATGGAAAGGGGAAACCCCTTACAGGCTTATCGAAGCAGCTCACCTCTCCAGGCCGGAGCACTACTTCTCTATCTACCAGTCAGGCTGCAACTGGAGCTGTAAAAAGTGCCATTCCTGGTCTTTTACCAAGCATGCCCAGGGGAAATGGATGTCCCCAGAGGATATTGCGGGAATGGCAAAGGAATACGCAAAAAGGGTCACATACAGGGAACCGAGGGAGAGGGCCACGAGCTGGCATGCCCATGACCTGTGCCTGGGATGCGGCCTCTGTGTCCTAACCGAGAAAAGGTCCACTTACTGCCCCCAAAAATTGGAACCCGATCAGATACTCTTATCCCCCCAGGGTTTTGGGCCTGCCAGAAATATCATTGCCTTTACAGGAGGCGATCTAGCCTGTCAGCCTGAATTTTATATAGAGGTCACTAAAAGGATTAAGGATCTAAGGGAAGGCTTATTGGTCCTGTTTGAGACCAACGGCTATGGTCTTACCCCTGAAATCCTGGACCTCCTGGCTAGGGCGGGCCTTGATGCCTTATGGCTGGATATCAAGGCCTATGAAAGGGAGGTTCACCAGAAATTGACAGGCGTTTCGAACGATTGGGTCCTGAGACTGCCAGCCGAGATCCTCAAAAGGGGCTTTGTTTTAGAGGTGCTTTCCCTTTATATCCCTGGCTGGGTAGAGACGGACCAGATTAGAAGGATTGCAGAACTCCTGGCAGGGGTTGATCCTGAAATCCCTTTCACGATCCTGGCCTTCTTTCCCGAGTATAGATTGAGGGATGTTCCACCGCCCAATCTTGAACAGATGCTAGGGGCCTACGATGCTGCTAAAGATTCAGGATTAAGGAACATAAGGCTGGGAAAC
>JACRGL010000133.1 GCA_016212365.1 Candidatus Methylomirabilota bacterium
ACTCAGCAATGGCCGCAGCCAGCCTCTTATGTTCTGTGGGATAGACTATGTCCAGGCCGCTCCCCCACACGGCAAGGGTCCTTCCCCCGGCGGAAAGGGCGCCCTGATGGGCGGCGGCATCTATCCCCCTGGCCATACCGCTCACGATGGTTATCCCCCGCGCTGCCAGTTCCCCGGCCAGGTTTTCGGCCACAGTCATGCCATAAGGGGTAGCCCGGCGGGCCCCCACGATGGCTACTGCCAGACGATCGGAGGAGGCAAGCCCTCCCCGCAAATAGAGGACCGGGGGCGGCTGAGGGATCTCCCGCAGATAGGCGGGGTAGCCTTCATCTTTAAGGGTAAGGTAGTTAAGACCCCATTTCTGAAGCTTACCGAGCTCCTCAGCGAGGGCCTCTCGCCAGGGAAAAGAAGCGATGGACTGAGCCATGGCTGGACCTATCCCCGGAACCTTACAGAGCTCCTCATAAGAGGCCTGGAGGGCCTTGCTGGCAGAGCCGAAGCGCTCCAACAAGCCCTCGAAGGTTACCGGTCCTACTTGCGGGATCAGATTTAAGGAAAGCCAAGCCTCTCGCTCTTCCATCATCCCACCATCGCCCATGGGCCGAGGACTCCCGGTCAGAGCACGGCGGATTATACACCAATCCCCTCGGTAGTCAAGGGGTTTTTAGGACACCAAAAAATAGACATTGACATTACTTGTTTCCCCCTCTCCCTTGATGGGAGAGGGTTGGGGTGAGGGTAGTAATATCACCATTTGTTCCCCCTACCCGCATACCCAACCCCCAGGGGAGGGGAGTTTCTGGTGTTTGTCTTTGTCAATGTCTATTTTTCAGAGGACAGGGGATAGGGAGAGTCTCAGTAGCGCGATCAGCCTTCGGGTGCTTGCCAGAGGTCAAGGATCAGAAAAAGCGGCCATTGGAGGTCTGGCCATTCATAGGTAGGACCTAATCCGTGATCTTCTTGGAGAGAAAGACCCTATCTCCCACAAGGAACTCCTCGGTAGATCGGGTGATAATGGCAGTGGCCGTCCGCTCGCCAACGCGGAGAACCATCAACTCCCCCAGGATGGTGCGGGAAAGGGTTACCTCTCCTTTAGCAGGAGGGCCTTCCACTTTTCCCCCTTCCCTATAAACGGAGAAGACGTCTCCCGGGGCTACCCCCACCTGGCTACCTTGGTCTATAAAGACGATCTGCCTCTCAGCTAAACCCAGAGCCCTTTCCTGGGCACCTACGATGTACCCCTCCACTTGGGCCGTTGTTGGCTTTGGCACTTTAGAGTAAGGGAAGGCCACGGCCCGGTCAGGTAGCAGCCGATCGCCTACCCGGATATCCTCGCAGGAGTAAATGATCCGAGTGCGGATGGACCCGCCCTCCACCTCTATCACCTCTAGACGGCCCAGGCTCCTTATTTGAGTGCCCAGGACCTGGCGCGTCTTGGGATGCCTCACCCTTTCCCCTTCCCGATAGATAGCGAAGCGATCCCCTACTTTTGCCGAGACATCCCCAGGGGTTATGAAGACGATATCCCCCCAGGCGAGGGCGTTCTTATCTACCAAGGCCTTGAGAATAGCACCACTGCCAGGGAGGGCGACGCCTTCGGCAATGAAACCACTACAGACTATGGACTCTTGGCTGGCCACCGGGATGGGGAGAGGCTGGGGAAGCTCCAACTTTGTTTCCACCTTCGCCTCGGGCTTCTCAGCCGCCTTTGGAGCCTCCTCGGCCAATTTTGGGGCCTCGGCAGGCTGTAGCTCAGCTGGCCTCGGTCCCACCTCTGGTGGTACTTCCACCTGAGGGGCCTCCCTTTTCTCTATCGGGGAAGGGGCTACAAGCCCAGGGATGATTAAAGGGTCACCAGGGTAGATCCTATGAGGATTAGTAATGTACTTATTCTTTTCCCAGATCTGGCGCCAGAGAAATGGGTCCTTTAGGAGGGTTTTGGAGATATCCCATAGGGTATCCCCCTTCCGGACGTTATAGATTTCCTCCGATTGGGCGGGCTTTCCCTTCTCCTCCTCACCTGGGGGAAGTTGGGCAGGGGAAGAAGGGGGTTTGGCCTCTTCGACGGCCAATAAGGGGCTTATTGTAAGGAAAAGACCTATCCCCAGAGGGAGGAACCATTTACTGAAACAGGCCATAATGTCTCCCGGACCCCTAAGAGGGCCTCCTTGGCAAGGGTGACTGCCTTGCTTGGTAATCCAAGAGCTCGAAGCCATATTCCAGGAGGGCGGCGGCATCCATCCACCGGCTAGGGTCGTTGAGGAGAACCGCGATCAACTGACGTCCACCCCTAGACGCCGATGCCACTAAGGTCCTCCCCGCCTCCTTAGTGTAGCCCGTCTTGATCCCATCTGCCCCTTCAAAGCCGTTAAGGAGCCGGTTGTAATTCTTAAGCACTCGGACCCGTCCCCTCCGGCGAGTGCCGATGGCCACGGTGGCCTCCCGTGAACGGACGAGACGAGAGAAAGCAGGGTTTTCTAAGGCACGCCGGGCAATCACCGCTAAGTCATAGGCAGTGGAATAGTGGTCAGGGTTGTGCAAGCCATGAGAATTTACGAAGTAAGTATCCTTAAGCCCCCAGGCCCTCACCCTGGCGTTCATCATATCCACGAAGGCCTCTTCGCTCCCGGCCACATGCTCGGCGGCAGCCAACGCGGCATCGTTGGCAGACTTAAGCAACATCCCTGTAACCAGGTCTTTAAGGAGAATCCGCTGGCCCTTTTTAAGCCCCAGGGAAAGGCCTCCTATAGAAGCCGCCTTGGCGCTTACCCGCACCCGATCTCCCAGCTTCCCACGCTCCAAGACGAGGAGGGCGGTGAGGATCTTCGTTGTGCTGGCCGGCGGCCGGCGCTCCCGGGCATCCTTCTCGTAAAGAACCTGACCGGTCTCTTTATCCATTAGGATAGCCGAAGAGGCCTGAAGCTGAGGCCCCTCGAAATACCAAGGCAGAGAACCGTTCTCCCCTGACTCGTCCCCCCTCCCTTGAGCGAAGAGGGTGGCCGTCCCCACCAGGAGGATACCTGCCCCGGCAAAGACCCATCCCCTGCGGAAAAGAGCCCTCCTTTGAGATATCCCCTTGGGTGTCTTGAAGGCCTGTCCTCCTTTAAAGAGTTTCCACCCTCAAGCCTGCGGGTAGCACTGGATTAACGCTCGAGTTCCTTCAGTTTCTTCCGAGCCAGCGCCACTGCTGGGGCCTTAGGATACCTTTTCAGGAGCCGTTTGAATTCAGCGACGGCCTTGTCCTTCTGTCTCAACTGGATGTAGGTCAGGCCCTTTTTGAGTATAGCATCAGACGCTTTGTCGGCCTCAGGATACTGATCCACTACTTTTTGGAACTCTTGAAGGGCCCGGCGGAAATCCCTCTGGCTGTAATAGGCCTCGGCGATCCAATATTGGGCGTTACTAGCCAAGGCACTTCCGGGGAAACGTTGGATGTAGTCCTCGAACTCCAGAACGGCCTGTCCATGTTGGCCCGCCCTAAAATGGCCCAGGGCCATTTCATAGAGCTCCTGGGACCCTAAGGCCTTAGGCCTAGGCGGCCCGGGCAAGGCAGTCTCGGCAATGGGGGCCGCCTTGGCTACGGTGAGGGAAGCCTCTAGCTCACTCACTTTCCCACCCACCTGGTTCACCTTCCCCACCAACTCCTCCACGCGCTTATCCAGAACCCCTGCCTGGTCCTCCTGCTCTTTGAGCTTCTTCTCTAAAAGGCCCAAGGTTGCCTTCTGTTCCTCCAAGCGGGCCCTGTTCTCCGCGCCGTCCCGACCTACCTCCACTACTTGCTGACGCAATTCTGCTAACTCTTTCCTTACTGCTTCAATATCCCCTGTAGTTGCGCACCCTCCAGCCCATATCGCAGAAACCATCATTGAAAGGACGTAGATAAAATGCCTCTTAAACATAGCTCTCACTGGTTCACCTCCTGAGCCCGCCTCGGGCGGGCCTCAAAGCCTTATCCTTAATCCCCTTTATGGATTCCCGGGCGTTATCAATTTTTGTCACCGTAACGAATTTCCCGCCCCTTGTCAAGGGAAATCTCTCGATGTCTTTGCCTAGGGCTCCTGCAGCCTCAGCGCTTACTGCGGGTGGGGAATAATTGGGCTTCCACCAACTGGCAGATGACGTGGCCTACGGTAATATGGACTTCCTGGATGCGGGGAGTGGAGCGGGAGGGAACAACAAGGGCATGATCCACCATTCCTGCCAGTTTTCCCCCTTGACAGCCGGTGAGGCCAACGGTCTTCATTCCCATTGCCTTGGCTACCTCGATGGCACGGAGGACATTGGGCGAACTGCCACTGGTGCTGATCCCGAAGACAATGTCCCTTTTCTTGCCCAGGGCCTCTACCTGGCGGGCAAAGACCTGGGAGAAATCCCGGTCATTGGAGACAGAGGTGAGTATGGAAGTGTCGGTAGATAGGGCGATGGCCGGCAGGGCCGGCCGCTCGTAAATAAAGCGATTAACAAATTCCGCTGCCAGGTGCTGGGCGTCGGCTGCGCTCCCTCCATTTCCAAAGAAGAGGACCTTGCCTCCTTCCCTGAGGGCCTTCACCGTATCCCGGACCACGGCGGCGATGACATCCTGGTGGCTGGCCAAAAATTCCAGTTTTATCCGTGCACTCTCTTGAAAGCTCTTTTGGATAATCCGCCGCATTGACCTTTCAAGGCTTGAAGAGCATATCCAGGACATCATGGATTTCCTGGAGCCCGAAGGGCTTGCGCATGACCATAAAGGGGCCCTGGGCAATGGCCTCAGATACCAGCCTGTGATCGGGAAAGCCGGTGACGACCACTACCAAGGCCTTGGGGTTTAATTGCTTTATTACTTTAAAGGTCTCGAGGCCGGTAGTCCCAGGCATTATGATGTCTAGGAAGATCAAGTCGAAGCGATGCCTCTTAACCTCCTTGATAGCACTTTCCCCATTGTTCACCGCAATTACCCGGTGACCCCTCTTGGAGATGACATCCTTCATGATGTCACAGATAGTATCGTCGTCGTCGACCACCAAAATGAGCCTTTTACCCGAGGCCTGCTTGATTAGCCATTCATCCAGGAGCTCCTTCTTAATCCTCCAATTGCCGCCCACCTTAGATGCAGGAATCATGCCCCTTTGGGCCAGCTTGTAAACCGTCATCAGATTGACCTTCAGATAGCGGGAAGCCTCCCTGACGGTCATCAAGCTCTCCATTTCACCCTACCTTCCATACCCTGAAAGGGCGATTTTTAGTTTTTATAAAATTTTATCTTTATTTATCTATTTTTGGCTAAAAGTCAAGAAAAAATATCCCTCCGGGCAACGACGGCCTCGGAGGGCGTGGATTTATATGGGTGGGCTCGAGGGGCTAGGACGCCTTCCCGTCTCGTATCTTATGATCCCGGTCTGATCGCTATAGAACCAACGAACTTTTTGAGTCCCGTCCGTAGGATAAGCGTAAACATTCCAGGTGGAATTCCCTGCTGCATCAGTGCCGGCAGTTAAATCGAACCTATAACGATTCTGCTCCAGGCTGCTCTTTGGGGCCGTCTTGGTTTTCTCGAGTCCCTTTCCTTTTCCCTTTCCCTTTCCGGTTGTCGTAGATCCCACTTGGGTTTGGCCGGATTTGGAAATGAAGCCAGTTTCTTCCAAGGCATTAAAATCACCTGAGTACTGCTCGCTGGGATCGTCAAGTCTGTATGCCTCCTGGCCTTTCTGAAGCTCCACCAAGTAGGCGATGACCACCGTCTCTCGGGCCTTTTGGACATAACCAAAGTAGGTAGGGATGGCGATGACCGCAATTACCCCCACGATGGCCAAAATGATGAGGAGCTCGATGAGGGTGAAACCCTGGCACTGGAAGAGGCCCGAGACTCCTCCAATCCTTAACTCTCGACGTTCCTTCCCTCGCATCTCCTCCTCCAAGAGGGATGGCTTAATAAGCCCTTAATCCACATTAGACATCCCAGCGCAGGACTTAAAGGTCGGGTAAAGTTGATCCTTTTGACGGAGAAAAGGCCCCTGGATGAGCGCCCACTTCTACTATCAGTTCTTCAAGGAGATCGCGGGCCTTCTCGTAGGAAGGCCCTCCCTCCTGGAGCAGGGAGGAAATGGTCTCCAGCCTGGTCTTCAAAGCGGTATGGAACCGCTGATCCTGGAGGCTAGTCTGCTCCAAGTGCTCCGCCAATTGATTGATCAGGCCCTCAAACTCCCTGAATTGGTCCCTCCGCCTAAGGCGGATCCTCTGTTTGAAATCCCCGGCTATCAAATCCTCCAGGGCCTTCTCTACCCGGTAAAGGGGGCCGGCAATACGGTGGGAGGCGAATATCGCCTGGATCCCTACCAGGATGGCAACGATCAAGACCCCGGGCCACACCCTCTTGTGGAGCTGAAGGACCTGGTGGGACACCCTGGCCTGCTCCTCGAGGCTCGCTCCTGTGGAAAGCTCCTGCTGGATGGGATAGAAGATCAGGAATCCCAGGATCAGGGAATAAATCACCAGGAAGAGGATCACTGTAAGGGCACTTCTCAGTTGATAGGAGGGCTTTATCAGGATCTTCCGGCGGCGGAAAAAAGGATGTCTCACGGTGCTCTCCTTACAAAAACAGAAATTAAGAAAATGGAAATTAATACAACCGCGTTAGATACTTTGTACATTGTCATTGCGAGCGATAGCGAAGCAATCTCTGATCGTTGGGATTGCGGAGCCTGTTCCGAGCGAAGCGAGGAAGCCCACTCCGAGTTTGCTTCGGCTTCGCCTCGCAACGACTAAAGTCCTCGCAATGATACTTTACTTAATGCGTTTTTATTAGTCGTTGCAATTTTTATGCC
>JACRGL010000139.1 GCA_016212365.1 Candidatus Methylomirabilota bacterium
GGAGTGACTTTATCAGGTTCGCCCACGAGAGGAACAAGTCCTACGACGTGGGATGGAGTTACCTCAAGCTGAATGACCGCTATCAGCGGACTATCCTCTGCAAGGACCCCTTCAAGGCTTTCGATCCAAGGGTCCACGAAATGATCAGTTCTTATTCTTATTAGTTCAGCCTTAGAAATACCTTTAAGGTAGTAGCGTCGCAGTTCATCTGCGACGTATTTTTTTAGCCCCCAAATTTTTGGTGAAGTTTGCTAAAAATATTGGTATTATTATAAAGGGCTTAATACTAATTCTGTTATTCAATTGATTTGGGGAATAGAATTGGAACTCAAGGTGGAAATAATTTCCCCATTGGAATTTCACGGGGATGCCCTGGTAGTAGGGCTATACGAAGGGGGGGAGGAACTTCCTCCATTTACCGCCTCCCTGGATAAGGCATTAGACGGAGCCATCTCCCGACTCCTCTCCCATGGGGAGATAAAGGGAAAGGCAGGAGAGTCCCTCCTTATCCATACCCTGGGGAAGATCCCTGTCGAGCGGGTTTTAGTGGTTGGGTTGGGGAAGGCCCAGGATCTCGGACTGGATCGGGTGCGGGCGGCCATCGCTGAGAGTGCCCGGCACCTCAGGAAGGTTGGGACAAAGAGGGTAGGGGTGGTCCTATTTGGCGTGGCCGAGGGCCAGCTTCCGCCAGAGGCCTCTGCCCGTGCCCTGGCAGAGGGGACCATCCTTGGCCTCTACGTCTTCGAAAAGTATAAGAAGGAAAAGACGGAAAAGGAGGTCCAGGAGCTAGTCCTCCTGGCCGGTGGTGATGAAGAGTTCACGGCGGCGGAGCAGGGCGCAGGGCGAGGGAAGGTTCTGGCCGAGGCCACCAACTTCGCCAGGGACCTGGTGAACGAGCCCGCCAACTCCCTCACCCCTGGGGAGCTGGCCAAGCGGGCTGAGGAGATGGCCAGGGAATACGGCCTGGAGTTTCAGGCCCTGGGGCGAGAGGAGATGCTCCAGCTAGGTATGGGTGCCTTTTTGGGGGTGGCCCAGGGTTCAGCTCAGCCCCCCTGTCTCATCGTACTCTCCTATAAAGGCGGCGGGGAGGGAAAGCCGGCCCTGGGCTTGGTGGGAAAAGGTATTACTTTTGACTCAGGTGGAATCTCTATCAAGCCCAGTCAGGGGATGGAACAGTTGAAGGGAGACAAGGCCGGTGGGGCAGCAGCTATTGCGGCGGTAAGAGCTATCGCAGAGCTGAAGCTTCCTATTAACGCCACCGCCATTGTCCCGGCGACGGAGAACCTCCCGAGCGGCACGGCCCAGCGGCCGGGCGATGTCGTCCGGGCCATGAATGGCAAGACCATCGAGGTGATCAGCACCGATGCCGAGGGAAGATTAATCCTTGCTGACGCTTTTTGTTATGCGAGAAAGTTAGGGCTCTCCCCCCTTATAGATGTAGCTACGCTCACACGTGCCTGCGCTATTTCCCTCGGTTCGGTGAGGACGGGCGCCTTTGGGAACGATAAGGTGTTGATAGATCAGGTTATCAAGGCAGGGGAGAAGGTTGGAGAGAAAATCTGGCCTATGCCCATGGATGAGGAATACGACGAGCAGCTTAAAAGCGACGTTGCCGACTTGAAGAACCTTGGTGTAGCCGAAGGTGGTGCCATCGTTGCCGCTAAGTTTTTGGGGCACTTTGTTGAAAGCACCCCCTGGGTTCACTTGGATATCGCCGGAACATCGCAATCGGACAAGGAAAGGAACTATCAGCCTAAGGGGGCTACTGGTGTGACCGTCAGGACGCTAATACAACTTGCTATAGACCTCTCTAGCGTGATGCATGATCCATGACAACAATCATTGACTTTTCCTTTGTAAATCTAGAACCCCAGGACCAGGAAATCCTTCGCATCATGGGCTACCGGCGGTCTCAAGCTCCTACCCCTGAGGTAGAGAGGCTGGTGACCGGCGAGAAAGAACGGAGTCGCTCTCTGTTGGAGCCTCGAGGGATTTACACCATCAGGAGAATCATCTCCAAGGGGGAGGAAGAGGTTACCCTCGAGGACGACACTACCTTCAAAGGTTGGAACGTGGCCCGGGCCCTACGAGGGGCGCATGAGGCAGCCCTCTTTGTGGTCACCGTAGGGGAGAAAATCTCCCAAAGGATCCGGTCCTTGTTCGATTCCAGGCACTTTGCGGAGGCTGTCTGCTTGGATGCTGTAGCCTCAGTGGCCGTGGATGCTTTGGCCGAGTATCTGCACCGGGAGGTCATTTGGAAGGAGGCCCAGGACCGGGGCCTTTTCATAGGGCCTCGCTATAGCCCGGGCTATTGTTTCTGGAAACTGGAGGAACAGGCCAGACTCTTTGCCGCCCTCGGGCCTGAGGCCATCGGTGTCCACTTGAACTCTCACTTCTTCATGATCCCTGAGAAATCTATTTCAGCAGTTGTGGGGATGGGGAGTGAAGAACGAGAGATCCGCATCTCGGCCTGCGCGGATTGTTCAGTAAAAGACTGTTCTGTGAGAAGATAAAACATCCGGGAAAAAATTACGGGCAAGGACGCCCGTCTATTATTTTTGTTTATGAAGGGGGCAGGGGACGCCTCCCTATATTTCAATCGCCACACAGGTTAATGTCCTGGTTACCCCGCTAATGGCCCGGATCTTGGAAATGACTAGCTCCCCGCATCCTTTCAGGTCCTTGGCTTCGCAGAAGGCAATGATGTCGTATGGCCCGGTAACTGCATGGGCGGATTTAACCCCATTTATTTTGCACACGGCCTGGAGCGCGGCCTTGGTCTTCTCCGGTGCTACTTCGATGAGGACATAGGCACTAACGGCCATCCTAATCACCTCCTTTCTCGTAAAGGTGGCGGGCTTTTGGCTCTATAGCCCGCCAGAGAATCAACTTTAGCCTTTCCCCTGCCCCCTCCGAATCTTTCCTCGATCCTCTTGATCTTCTCCAGGCGGACCGCGTGTCTGCCGCCTTCAAACTCGGTATTGAGCCACACGTTGACGATTTCCTTGGCAAGGCCAAATCCGATGACCCTGGCCCCTAACGTAAGGATGTTAGAATCGTTATGGGCGCGGGAACATCGAGCCGAGAAGGTATCATGGCACAAGGCAGCCCTTACCCCTGGCACCTTATTCGCGGCCACGGAAGCCCCGATACCTGTGCCGCAGATGAGGATTCCCCGCTCAAACCTGCCCTGGGCCACGGCCTCGGCCACCCTTAAGGCAATGTCCGGATAGTCCACAGGCTCAGGGGAATAGGTGCCAAGGTCATCGTAAATTATACCCTGACCTTCCAGGTAAGCCTTTAGCTCCTCTTTTAATGGAAACCCTGCGTGGTCAGCCCCTATAGCGATTCTCAGGCTATCTCCCTGTAGGGGCCGACCTCTGTGTCGGCCCGAGGGCAGGGACAGAGCCCCGCCCCTACTCTGTCTTTTCATATCCTGCGATCCCCGCGAGAGCCAGGGCCAGCCGCTTCTTCTCCTCGATGCCCCCCTGGCGGTAGATCATAACCCGCTGGGCCTGGGGGGAGCCAGCCCCATGCATGGCCTCCACCAGGGCAGTCCCGCCCGATATGTTCTCTATGAGGCGTGCAACCCGCATCCGGTGCTCAGCCGGGACCCCGGCAGCACCAGCGAAGTACTTCTCCACGTAGCGACCTACCTCCGGGCTCCTGAGGTCAGCCTCTGAGGGCATAGTGGCCAAAAGGCCTCCGGCAATGTCCGTTGCCAGGCGACATATCTCGAACATAAAGCGGGTGATGTTCTGCTTGCTAACATTGGCCAGCATAGCATTTACGTAAAACATGCCGGATGGAGTGGGTTTTCCTTCGACGGCGGCAGCGATGGAGGTGCCGTAAAGGGTCTCGGTCAAGTGGATCATCTCGGTGAGTTTATCCCGGATGTGGGAGACCTTTGCGAGGCCCTGATACTCGGCAATGGCCGCAGAGGCCCCGATGAGGACATCGGCGATGCCTCCTTTACAACCTCCGTAGTTCTGGCGATGGATGGAGGCAAAGCGCTCCACCAAAGGGCCAGCAAACTCATGCTCCCCGCACATGAAGACCCGCTCCCAAGGAACAAAGACGTCATCGAAGACGATAGTTGCCTCCCCGCCCACAAGGCCGAAGCGGGGATTTCCGATGTCCATTCCCCCTTCTTCGAATTTGCGGGAATCGTTGGACTGGCGGCCGAAGATCATGGTTATGCCTGGGCTATTGACTGGTATGGCTGCGGCCACCGCATATCCCTTGTCCTCCTCACCCAGGGCAATGGTGGGCATGACAATTATCTCATGGGAATTGACCGCGCCTGTCTGGTGGAGCTTGGCACCGCGGATGGTGATCCCTTTGGCATTTTTGCCGCTCATGTGCAGGTAAAGGTCTAGGTCGATTTGCTTACTGGGGGGAAGGGACCTATCCCCCTTAGGATCGGTCATCCCGCCCACGCACATGAGGTTATTGGACTGGACGTATTTGAGATATTCCTTAAGGCGGGAGTGGTATTCCGTCTTGTATTTTTCATCAATCTCGTAGGTGACCGAGTATAGGGCATTCAGGGCGTCCAGGCCCACGCAGCGCTGGAAGCAGGTCCCCGTCTTCTGGCCCAAGAGGCGGAGCATCCTGACCTTGGTGATAAGGTCCTCGGCATTCCGGAAGATGTGGGTGAATCGGTTGATCCGATCTCCTGTCAGATGGGAGGTGGTAGTGAATAGGTCTTGATACTTCCGGGAGCTGGCCAGGGCATAGGTCATGGCAGCACTATTCACGTGGGGCCTGGTGACGGGGTGGGTTACCACGTCCTCGATCCTCTTGCCCATATAAAATACCTTTGGGCTAAGCTCCTGCAGGCTTTCCCGGTAATCGCCGGCATTTTTAACTCTCATCATGGCGGTTTTTCCTCCCTGGCCTTTCCCTTGACTGCCTGGGTACCCCTAAAATATAAAAAGAATAGCCTAAACCCGTCTCCAAGGCAAGGCCAAAATAGCCTTTTTCCAGCCCCCTGATTTAAATGTAACGCCCTAAAAATCCTGAATCCAAAATCCTGAGCGGACCCAGAAAGTCAGTGGTCAGTAATCAGTAACTGACCTCTGCCCTCTGATTTCTGATTACTGATTACTTTTTTAAGATGGGCGATTATTTATCTCATTTTATATAGAAGGAGATTCGTCTCAGGATTTCCTGACAGCCCTCAATGGCCTTTTGGAGGTGGGCCTTCTGTTTATCCGTTAGACCCCCAAGGCTGGCCTCCAGGATTTCCAGTTCCGCCATAACATTTTTTAGGGGGCCTTCCAGGGTCTGGAGGATGGCCGAAGATTCCCCCAATTCCCCCTCCCTGGCGACACCTTTAAGGCCGTGGATTTCCTCTTTCGCCAGAGTCTTGAACTTGAGGAGGGACCTCACCCGGGCCAGTAGCTCTATCTTTCGGATAGGCTTGGTGAGGAAGTCGTCAGAGCCTACCACTATGCCCTTTATCCTCTCTTCCAGGTCTTTAAGGGCGGTGATCATCACCACCGGGATGAAGCGGGTCTCCTCGCTCTTTTTCAGCCTCTTGCAGACCTCATAGCCATTCAGTTTGGGCATAATGACATCCAGGAGAATGAGGTCCGGAAGGTCCTTTCGGGACACATCCAGGGCTTCCTCTCCGTCATAGGCCTTGAGGACATCGAATTCCACGCTTAGAAAAGCCTCTAGGAGCTCCACGGTCTGGGGGTCGTCATCGGCAATGAGGATTCTCGGCCTCTTTTGAGCTTCCATGGGTCTTAGCCTTTAAAGGCAAAATATTACAAAAACTGCCAGGGGTCAATATTAAAAACCCTGGAGTTTCCCCTAAATTTAAAAAGGATTCTATAGGGTTTCACCAAATTGAATCACAATTATTAAGAAAATACTTAATCCTTGTATGTATTTTTTGTAGTTGCCCAATTTATTGGGCCTGCCTTAGGCAGGCAACTACAGGATAAATCTGCCTGATAAATCAGTTTCCCTAAATTGGGTTGGAATCTTTAAGACACTAAGTTTAAATTTTTAAATAATTTTTTACATTTTTTATGTAGTAGGGGCTTGATTTATCAAGCCCGTTATTTTCGGGTGTCATAAA
>JACRGL010000141.1 GCA_016212365.1 Candidatus Methylomirabilota bacterium
GAGAAGGTTGGGTTGAGGGGGGAAGGCCTCCGGATGGACTATCCTGGCCAGGGCCTCCAGACCCTCGGCAATCCTGGGACCAGAGCGGTTTATGAGGTCCCCATTCACAAAATGAACCCGCCCCTGGCCTACCGCCGGCACCTTAAAGCGGCGCCAGTTCTGGATAAGCCTCTCTATGTCCCCTTCCCCATGCTTAGAAGAGACGACGATTACTTCAGGCCTCCTGGCCACTACCTCCTCCATGCTAAATAAGGGATAAGGGATGGATTCATTTCCCGAAATGTTTTCCCCACCTGCTCGATGGATGAGGTCATTTATCAGGGTGTCCTTTCCAGGCACAATTAATGGCGCCGGCCATAATAAATAAAGGACCCTGGGGCGCGAAATGCCCTTTAGCCACCCTGCTACCTCATTCAGCCTCTCCCTAATTCCCTTGACCAGCTCCATGGCAGCCTTTTCACGTCCTGTAGCACGGCCTATCCCTTCAATAGATGAAAGCACGCCCTCAATGCCCTTTGGGTTTACCACATAAACAGCAATGCCCAGCCTCT
This sequence comes from Candidatus Methylomirabilota bacterium, assembly GCA_016212365.1. Lineage (GTDB taxonomy): Bacteria > Methylomirabilota > Methylomirabilia > Methylomirabilales > JACRGL01 > JACRGL01. Next base: position 552 of record JACRGL010000141.1, read on the forward strand.
CTAATCCCGCCACTGTTTCCGGCCTGTTCCCTTCCGTAGTGGCAAGGACAAGGTCGGGCTTCAGGGCAACGATGGCCTCCAGGCTTGGATTGACCATTCCGCCTATCTTTGGCCTGGCCCTGGCCTCTGGGGGGTAGTCGCAGAAGTCTGTTACACCGACCACTCTTTCCCCTAGAGCTAGGCTGAAGGCTATCTCTGTCAAGCTGGGGGCCAGAGATACAATCCGCTCAGGGGGATGGGTTAATCTCACCCTCCTACCCAGGCCGTCTGTAACCTCTCTGGTCCAATCCCCAGCCCCTACCCAGGGGAAAGGGAAGAGGAGAAATAGGAGAACCATAACAACTAGTCTCTTTCTCATCCCATTCGAAATTCGAATATCTAAGTCCTAAACAGTAATCAGTTATCAGAGGTCAGTTACTGACCGCTGACTACTGACTGCCGACTACTGACCATGCACTAGGCCCATGATTTGAAAGACCCTCTCCATTTTCAGGCTATTCCTTACCAGGCGGGCCAATTCATCATACTGCCTCCTCCTGAGCTCCCTTCCATTAAAGGTAAGGAGAGAATCCAGGGGGGGCAGACCCTTCTCCTCCCTAATGGCATTGAGGAAGGAACGCCGGAATCCCGGATGGTCAAAGATTCCGTGGATGTATGTCCCCCAGACCTTTCCGTCCTGGGAAATAGCCCCATCCAGGATCACCGTGCCCTTCCCGTCCCTCCTGAAGACCTTTAAAAATGGAAGGGAGCTCTCTCCAATGTGAGTGGTCCCCAGGTGGATCTCATATCCCTCCAACCTCCACCCCTCTCCATAATGTCCGGAAATAGGGAGCGCCTCCACCTGAAAGGTCACCTTATCCCGGTCAAGGGTAGTGATGGCATTTAAGAGGCCCAGGCCCTGGACCTCCCGCAAGTCGCTCTCCATGCCCCAGGGGTCCTCCACCCTGAGCCCGAGCATCTGGAAGCCCCCACAAATCCCTACTATTGTTCCCCCTGTTTTGTGGTGCCTCAGAATCGCCTCTTCAAATCCCTCTCTTTTAAGATATGCGAGGTCGTCTATAGTGTTCTTGCTCCCTGGAATCACCACCACATCGGCCTTTGAGACCTCCTCTGCCTTCACCAAGTAGCGGAGGCTAACCCCTGGCTCCCGGGTCAAGGGATCGAAGTCGGTATAGTTAGAGATATGGGGAAGGCGGATCACCCCTATCCGGACGGAAATCCCCTCTGCCTCATGATCCCCCCTCCCATTCTCGAGGCTAACGCTGACCTCCCCGGGGAGGGTGATGTCCTTGAAATAGGGGATGACCCCGAGGACAGGGCGGCCTGTCCGCCGGGTCAGGAAATCCAGGCCTGGGCCAAGGAGGTCCAGGTCTCCCCGGAATTTATTGATGATGTAGCCTTTGACCCTTTCCCTTTCCTTTTCAGAGAGGAGCTCCATGGTGCCCACAATAGAGGCGAAGACTCCACCCCGATCTATATTCGCTACCAGGAGCACCGGCGAATCGGCCATCTCTGCGATCCGCATGTTCACAATGTCCCAATCTTTGAGGTTTATTTCAGCCGGGCTCCCTGCCCCCTCTATTACGATGACGTCGAAGGCCTGGGCCAGGCGGTGATAGCTATCCCTAACGAAGGTGAAGGCCTGGTCCTTGAAGGCATAGTATTCCTGGCCTGTCATGTTGCGGTAAACCTTCCCATGGATAATCACCTGGCACCCCTTATCGGAACAGGGCTTGAGGAGGATGGGGTTCATATCCACGATAGGCTCCACCTCTGCCGCTTCGGCCTGGACGACCTGGGCCCTGCCTATCTCCCCTCCATCCCGGGTAGGATAGGAATTCAGGGCCATGTTCTGGGCCTTAAAGGGGGCAACCCGGTAGCCATCCTGGTAGAGGATGCGGCAGAGGGCTGTGGCGATCACGCTTTTGCCAACATGGGAGGCGGTTCCCTGGACCATTATTGCCCTGGCGACCATTTCTATTCCCCCAAGGCATAATGGCCAATGCCAGCCCAAGACCGGCAGTTCAGAACGAAATTCTGGGCCATAGTAGGGTTTGACCCAAAATGCTGGTGGACATAAGTGCCAAGGACGTTTTTGTAAAGGTAGCCTTCCTGCCTTGGCGACTCCCCCTGGGCCTCTAATAGATATGCCCTGAGGACCTCGGAGTGGGGCTCCCTTATCTCAGAATAGTGGAACTCATGTCCCCTGGTCCCTTCCCCTGCTTTACCTAAAGGGCAATCCTTCACCAGGCGGATCTCCCGATAGCCCAGGCTGAGCCGCTTCCTGGCAATGTCAGCAACGGTATTAAAGACCCCCACCATAGGATGGTAGCGCCCATCCATACCCACAATCCCTTGGCATAGGTACATGAAGCCACCGCACTCAGCATATATGGGGGCCCCGGCCTCTGCCAGGGCCAATACCTCCTTCTTCAGGCCCTCATTTCGGGAGAGGGCATCAGCATAAAGCTCTGGGTACCCACCCCCAAAGTAGAGCCCGTGGACCCCTTTGGGTAGATGGGGGTCTCGGATGGGGCTGAAACAGATGAGCTCAGCACCAAAGCCTCTCAATATGTCCAGGCTATCAGGATAGTAAAAACAGAAGGCCTGGTCATAGGCAACCCCGATCCGGCAAACGGGTCCCTTTTCTACGGCCTCCGGTCCCGGCCCACGGGCCCATAAGCCCTCTACCCCGGAAAGCCCAAGAAGTTCTGTGAGGTCCAACCCAGCCTCTATAGCGGTCGCAAGCCTCTCTATATAACCTGCAGGAAATGGGTCCTCTAGGGCAGTGACCAGGCCCAGGTGCCGCTCCGGAAGGCGAAGTCCATCATCCCATGGTAAATGGCCCAGAACCCTGGCCTTGCAGGTCCCCCCCACCGCCTCTTTAAGCCACTGGAAGTGGCGCTTGCTGCCAGTCCTATTGAAGACCACAGCCGTTACCTCCAGGGAGGGGTCGAAGCCTTCGAATCCCTGGAGCAAGGCGGCAGCCGAACGGGACATCCCCTTCACATCCACTACCAGGACCACGGGCACCCCAAGCCATTTAGCGATCTGGGCAGTGCTTCCCTCTTCTCCGGTACCCCTATAGCCATCGAAGAGGCCCATGACCCCTTCAATAACTGCAATATCCGCATCGGAGCTATGGCGGAGAAAGCACTCCAAGATGTAATCCCTGGAAAGGAGCCAGCCGTCCAGGTTGTAGGAGGGGCGGCCTGTGATTAAAGTGTGGAGCCCTGGGTCAATAAAGTCTGGTCCTACCTTAAAGGCCTGGACCTTAAGGCCCCTCCGCTTCAGAGCCGCCATTACCCCTAGTGTAACGGTGGTCTTTCCAACCTCGCTTCCGGCCCCAGCAATTAGAATAACCCTCATACCCCTCACCCTTCCCCTCTCCCCAAAGGGAGAGGGATTTTACCAAAATAAAAAACCCTCAGCCTTCCTTAGGCTGAGGGTTTAAAAGGTCCCCCTTCACCTCCCCGGCCCTCGGAGGAGTCATTGTGAAGCTCGCCTAGGCAGGTCTCCTGGCTTTCGGATCATCGCCCTCCCGCACCTTCCCGGGTTCGTCATTGGTCAATCGTCATTAAATGCGAAGTTTTTCGTTTGACGATTAACTATTTACGATTGACGAACTGCCGGTGGCTTTTGCGGGGGGCTCCCCGATTACAGTGGCGGGACCGCGCTGGACTCGGCCTTCAAAGCCTGCACCAGCTTCCCTATTCTATCCGCAAAGGCGGATCACCTAGGTGAGGATTTAATTTTGTCCTTTCCCTCCTTATTTTATGATGATTTGTTTCCCCGATATTTTGATAAGGACCACCAATAGGATCAAGATCAGGAGGACAGCGATTACAGCCCCGGCGGCATCGCCGCCTGCCTGGACCTGATCTAAGTGGGTCGCCAGATAATGGATTTCTCTGGGGCTGAGCTGGGAGAGCTTGGCCTTTACATCCACCGGGTTGAGGCCCAGATCAAGGAGGCGCTGGGCTACGCTCTTCTGTTCCAGGAAGGCCTGTAATTCTGTCTCCAGTCCCCGGTCTCCAGTCCCCGGTCTACTTGAGGTGGAGGGGACCAGGGCTGCTGAGGCCACAGGTGGCAATACGAATAGGGATAACAACCAAAACGCCATGAATCCTGCCACCGGCCGCCACCCCCAGCTCTTCTTGCCGAAGGCCATTGGTCTCACCTCCTTCCCTTTCGTTCGTATATAAGCCCTTGGTCTTCAAATGTCAAGGCATTTCTGCGGACTGGCCGACTGGCTCACTGGTAGACTTTATATTGTGGAGCCTCCGGGAGTCCGGAGAGGGCCCGGGCAAAGACCTCCACCAGGCGGGCATCGAATTGGGCCCCCTTTTGATTCCGTAACTCGGCCAAGGCCTGCTCCCTGGTTCGGGCTCGACGATAGGCCCGGTCAGTGGTCATAGCTTCGTAGGCATCGGCGATGGCAATAATGCGCGCTAGCAATGGGATGGCTTCTCCTTTGAGGCCGTCTGGATAGCCTCCACCATCCATCCTCTCGTGGTGGTGCCGGATGATGGAGGACACCTCCGATAGCTCTTCGATCTGGCCAACGATCTCCGCCCCTTTAGCTGGGTGCCCTCGCATGTAATGCCATTCCTCAGGCGTCAATTTACCGACCTTGCTGAGAACGGTGTCAGGGATCCCGATCTTGCCCACATCGTGCATCTGGGCGGCCAATTCCAGGGCATAGCACTGGTCCTCTTCCAGGTCCAAGGCATCGGCCAAGATAAGTGAGAGCTGGGTCACTCGCTGGGAGTGCTGGGCAGTATAGTGCTCCTTGGCATCGATGGCTGCTGCCAGGGCCTTGATGGCCTGGAAGAGGACCTGAGCCTCTTTCTCTTTTAGGCGCTTGATCTCGAGGCGCTTACGTTCCAGGTTGCGCTCTATCACAATGGGGAGTTCGTTGAGCTTGAGGGGCTTCGTGATGAAGTCACCTGCCCCCTTCTGCAGGGAGGATCTAGCCAGCTCCACATCCCCATAGCCGGTAAGGAGGACGACGGGCATATCAGGGTGGATTTGGGATGCTAAGCTGAGGAGTTCGATCCCGCTCATGCCAGGCATAGAGATATCGGAGAGCATCATTTCGAACTTGCGCTCCCTGAGGAGTTGGAGGGCTTCCTCACCACTCGCAGCCACAGAGACGCCGTAGCCCAAAGCGGCCAGGGCATCCCTCAAGGCCTGACGAAGAGGCTCCTCGTCGTCCACCACCAAAATACGGGCTTTGGCCGTCTGCGCATCCATATCAGGGGTGGATAGTAGCCCACCCCCTTTCCCGGTGTCAAGGCAAAAATAGAGTGATAAAACCCTTGACAAGGGACTCTCTAAGGTATATTTCTCCGAAATGATTACCCCACTGGCAGTCACCATTCACGATTCACTATTAACCAATGACATACTTCGCTGACCTTCACCTCCATTCTACTTATTCTGACGGGACCTTTACTCCTACCGAGGTTGTGCAGAAGGCCCACGAACTAGGTTTCTCCACCATCTCCCTCACCGACCATGACACGGTGGCCGGCCTCTCCGAGGCCTTTGAGGCAGCCCGAGATGCTGGACTAGAGCTCATTCCCGGGGTAGAGCTCTCGGTGGACCAGGATGGGAGTGAGGTCCACATCCTGGGTTACTTCATTGAGTGGCAGGATGCGAATTTTGTCAAGACCCTCAAGGAATTAGAGGCCGAAAGGTTGGGGAGGCTGGAGGAGATACTCCGACGCCTAAAGAGGCTGGGGTTCCATTTGGGGCGGGAGGAGGTGATGGCCCAAAACTGCCATGGGACTGTGGGGCGGCTCCATGTGGCCCAGGCCTTGGTTCAGAAAGGGTTGCTCCCTTCGGTGAAGGAGGCCTTCCGCCTATACCTGGGAAATGGCAGGCCCGCCTATGTGGAGAAGATGGGGATCACCTTGATAGAGGCAATAGAATTGATAATAAAGGCAGAAGGCATCCCGGTA
>JACRGL010000140.1 GCA_016212365.1 Candidatus Methylomirabilota bacterium
GCAGGGGTAACCGCCTCGATGCCTTTGAGGATCTCGTCCAAGTCATAGATGCGGCCAAAATAGATCTCCATCTTGGCCAGGCGGGTCATGCGGCTCGAGGTACTTTCCAGCCCCAGGAGCAGGTTACCCTTCAGTTGCTCCTGAGCCTTGCGAAACTCCTCGGCCTCGATAGGTTCTGTAGCCACCCGATGGAGCTCGGCGCGGATCAGATCAACCACTTCTCCGTAGGATTCGGGGTTGATCCCAGCATAGACCACCAATAGCCCGGAATCGCGGAAGGAGCTTTGGTAGGAATAGATAGAGTAGGCCAGTCCCCTCTTCTCTCGGATCCCCTGGAAGAGGCGGGAACTCACACTACCCCCGAGGACAGCGTTCAGGAGGTGGAGGCAGTAGCGCTCCTGATGGGCATAAGGGAGGCTTTCCACCCCCAGGCAGAGGTGAAGCTGGGCCGACTCCCTCTCGGCATTGTAGGCCCGGTAGCGGGCGATAGGCCGGGAGGAATTAGGGGATCGGCTTTCTCCCTTCCAACCTTCGAGGGAGTCTAGGAGTAACTCTACCACCCTATTGTGCTCCAGGTCCCCAGCGGCAGAGACAATAAGACAGTCCGGCTGGTAGAAGTCCCGAAGATAAGCTAAGATCTCTGATCGGCCAATGCTTAAGAGGGTCTCCTTCTTTCCCAGGACAGGGCGGGCCAAGGGATGATTCCCCCAGATGGTCTCGGCGAAGAGATCGTGGACTAAATCATCCGGGCTATCCTCCACCATCTTGATCTCCTGGAGGATCACCTGCCGCTCCTTCTCGATATCAGCGGAATCAAAAACGGAGTGTAGGAGGATGTCAGATAAGAGGTCCACCGCTAGGGGGAGGTGCTCGCCCAGGACCTTGGCGAAAAAGCAAGTGTTTTCCCTGCCCGTGAAGGCATCCAGGGTCCCCCCCACTGAGTCGATAGCCTTTGCAATTTCCTCCGCCGAGCGGCGCTCCGTGCCCTTAAAGAGCATGTGCTCAATCAAGTGAGAGACCCCAGCCTGGGCAGAGCCCTCATCGCGAGAGCCTACTTTTACCCAAAACCCAATGGTCACCGATTTCACATGGGGCATCCGCTCGGTGAGAACGATGACTCCATTCGGGAGCACCTCTTTTCGATAAAAGGAACGCTTAGCGACGATGGGGATCCTCCCTTTCCTTTTCAGAGGGACGGGCCGCATACCTGGAAGGGGGTCTATGGTTGGGTGGGCCAACTCCCTTTCCCGGGGGCCCGAGGAGTTCCTTCCTGCTCAGGCGGATCTTCCCCTGCTTGTCTATCTCCACCACCTTGACCATCACCTCATCCCCTTCTGAGAGGACATCCTCCACGCGATGGACCCGGTGTTCGGCGATTTGAGAGATATGGAGCAGCCCGTCGGTTCCAGGGAGGATCTCTACGAAGGCCCCGAATTCGGTGATTCGCTTCACCTTTCCCAGGTAGGTTTTACCAACCTCTGGGACCTCGATGATCTTGGAAATGATCTCTAAGGCCCGCTTGGCCGCCGCCTCGTTGGTAGAAGCAATCTCCACTGTTCCATCGTCGGAGATGTCTATTTTGGCCCCGGTTTCCTCTATGATCCCGCGGATGACCTTGCCACCAGGTCCAATGACCTCCCCGATCTTATCCACCGGGATCTTGAGGAAGAGGAGACGGGGGGCATAGAGGGAGATGTTGGGCCGGGGTGAGGTGATGGTCCTATCCATTACATCCAGCACTAGGTCCCGGGCCTCCTTGGCCTGGTGGAGGGCCTCGGCCATAATGGTAGGGGTTACCCCCTGGACCTTGATGTCCATCTGTACTGCGGTGACGCCCTTCCTGGTGCCAGCCACCTTAAAGTCCATGTCCCCCAAGTGGTCCTCCAGACCCATAATGTCGGTCAGAATGACGAAGCGATCCCCCTCCATCACCAGGCCCATGGCCACCCCTGCGACAGCCGCTTTCATCGGGACCCCAGCATCCATAAGGGAGAGACTGGCCCCGCAGACGGTGGCCATTGAGGAGGAGCCATTAGACTCCAAGATGTCTGAGACAATCCTCAGGGTATAGGGGAACTCCTCCTTATTGGGGAGGACAGGTAAGAGCGCCCTTTCTGCCAGGGCACCATGTCCGATCTCCCGGCGGCCTGGCCCCCGCAGGAAACGCACCTCCCCCACGCTAAAAGGGGGAAAGTAGTAATGGAGCATAAAGCGCTTGCTGGTCTCGGGCTCGAGATCGTCGAGGCGCTGTTCATCCTCGGTAGTCCCTAGTGTGGTGATCACCAGGGCCTGGGTCTGGCCTCTAGTGAAAAGGGAGGAGCCATGAGTGCGGGGCAGCATGCCGATCTCACAGGAAATGGGGCGTATATCCTTAAAGGCACGACCATCGGGCCTCCGCTTTTCTTCCAAGACGAGACGTCGCATCTGGTCTCGCTCAATCTCTGCGAAGGTCTCTTTGACCGCTTCTTGGACCTCAGGGGGATCACCTTGGAAGAGGGCCAGGGTCTCGTCCAAAAGCTCCTGGCGCCGGCCTTGCTGTTCCTCTTTGTCAGCCACGAAGGCCAAGGCACGCACTTTCTCTCGGCAGAGGGCGTCCACTTTTCGCTTCAGTTCGGTATCAATAGCCGGTGGGGTAAAGGGGGGCTTCTCTATACCCATCATCTGGGCCAGTTCCCTCTGGATGCGAATGATACCCTGCAGCCCCCGGTGGCCGTACTTGATGGCCTCTGCCACCACCTCCTCCGGGACCTCCCGGGCCCCTCCCTCAATCATCACCACCGCCGCCTCGGTGCCAGCCACTACCAGATCCAGATCGCTCTTATCAAGCTGGGCATAGGTGGGATTTAAGACGAAACGCCCATCTCTCCTGCCCACCCTTACTGCCCCCATGGGGCCGAGGAATGGTATGGGGGAGATAGTGAGGGCGCACGAGGCCCCTACCATGGCAAGCACATCAGGGTCGTTCTCCTGGTCGGCGGAGAGGACCGTCCCGATGATCTGAACGTCCTGCCGGTAGCCATGGGGGAAGAGGGGCCGGACGGGGCGGTCAATGAGGCGGGAAGTCAATGTCTCTTTCTCCCCGGGTCGACCCTCCCGTTTAAAAAAACCGCCGGGGATTTTTCCAGCGGCGTAAGCCTTTTCTTGATAATCAACGGTCAGGGGAAAGAAATCGACCCCCTCCCGAGGCTGCTTTGAGGCCACCGCTGTCACCAAGACCACGGTATCCCCATAGCGCACCAAGACCGCCCCATCGGCAGCCCGGGCCACCCTGCCTGCCTCGATGGTGAGTTCCTTCCCCTCTATCTCCAGTTTCACTTGATGGATCATATCTTTTTTCAAAGCCATCGGCTCTCAGCTAATCGCCAAGGCTAAAGGCTTAGAGCTATCGGTTATTTCCTGAGGCCCAACCTTTCCAGTACCCGTCGATACCTCTCAACGTCCTTCTGCTTCAGATAATCGAGGAGCTTCCTCCGCCGACCCACCATTCGCAGCAGGCCGCGCCGGGAGTGATGGTCCTTTTTATGAACGTTTAGGTGCTCAGCGAGGTACCCGATTCGTCCGCTGAGTAAGGCTATTTGGACCTCCGGTGACCCCGTGTCCTTCTCGTGCAGTTGATATTGGTCGATCAGCCCCTTTTTGTTTGCGAAATCCTTGGGCATCAAATACCATCCCCCTTCCCGGCCCCAGCCTTGAGCTCTCCTGGGCTTAATCTAGGAGCGAGAAAAACTGGTTCGGTAACAATCTTTATTTATCATAGGAACCCAGGGCTGTAAAGCCCAATTTTTATAAGGCTCTCCTTCATCGGCCAGGATTTCCTCTACCTCTGCCTTATCGTGGACGAGCTGGGCGGCGAGCTCCTCCGAGCTCCTAAAACGCCTCTCCTCCCGCAGCCACCTCCAGAAGGCCAGGACGAGCTCCTCTCCGTAATGCTCCTCCGATAAAGAGAATAGATGAGCCTCGACCACCCGCTGGCCCTCGGCGAAGGTGGGACGGCATCCCACATTGATCATCCCCGGATAAACCCTTCCTAGCCAGTAGGCCCAGCCAGCATAAACACCATTAGGGATCAAGAGATCCTCTGGCGGCTCCAGGTTGGCAGTAGGAAACCCCAGGGCCCGGCCCCGCCCGCTTCCCCGGAGGACCTTTCCCCGGATCAAGTAGGGCCGGCCCAATAGGCGGGCAGCCTGGTAAACCTGACCCTCTTCCAGGAGCCCACGGATGAGGGTACTAGAGACGACCCTCCCATCCAATACTACCGGTGGCAGTACTTCCACCCGAAATCTATGATCCTGGCCCATCTCCCTGAGGAGCTCTGAATTCCCTTCTCGGCCCCGCCCGAAGGCGAAATCGAAGCCCACAAAGAGGTCCTTCACCCGAAGTTTGTCCACCAAAATCCCCTTCACGAAATCCCTGGCAGGGGTCTCGGCTAGGGCCTGATTAAACTCGGCGGTAACCAAGAGTTGAATCCCCCAGGCCCGCATGATCTCCAGCTTCAGCTCTAAGGGGGTGATAAGTTTGGGGGCCCTTTCTGGGTCTACCGTCTTCCACGGATGGGAGGTAAAGGTGAAAACCGTGGCCGTCCCCCTTATCTGCCTGGCCCTCCCCAGGACCCTCTTTAGGATCTCCTGGTGACCCAGGTGAACTCCATCGAAGGTCCCCAGGGCGGCCACTACATGGGGAGGACTATTGGACAGAGACTCCAGATCATCAACCACTATCATGGAAAAAACCGGGATAATAGCCCAGCCTTAGGCTTGGGAGAAGACCCGGATCGGCTGGAGTGCCACCTTCCTGGGAGAAGCCCCGAAAAACTGCCCGGCATCTAACGCAGTCTCGGCCACACATAAAAGCTGCTTCCGGAAGCCAAGCACCCGTACCCATGTCCCCTTGGGGATATCTCGGGGAAAGTCCAGGATCACCCCTGCCACTACTGCAGAGCCACGAAGGATGGCGGGTGCGGCCTCAGGCAGGACCCGGACCGCGGGCAGGTGAGCCAGGGCCCGGGGGGGAGGGATCAGGACCTCGGAAAGCCTCCCCTGCCTCACGACTTCCTCCAGCTCGGCTAAGGTTAAGGAGTCTTTGAGCTCAAATGGCCCCGAGCGCGTCCTAACCAAGCTATAGAGATGGGCCCCGCAGCCCAAAGCCCGTCCGATGTCGTCACAGAGGGCCCGGGCATAGGTCCCTTTAGAGCAGAGGACCTGGAAGCGGACAAATGGACCCTCCAGTTCTAAAAGACTCAGCTCGTGGACCTTAACCAGGACCGGCGCTCGCTCCACCTCTTCCCCCCGGCGGGCCAACCGGTAAAGCCGTTGACCCCGATGCTTTTTTGCAGAAAATAGAGGGGGGATCTGCTCTATCTCTCCTCGGAAGCGTGCAAAGACCTGGAGCACCTGGTCCTGGGTCACCAAGGCTTCATCCACCTGGGAAATCACCTTCCCATCGGCGTCTAAGGTATCGGTGGTGATCCCAAGGCGCATGGTGATCAAGTATTCTTTGTCGGCATGAGTAAGGAACTGGGCGATCTTGGTGGCCCGTCCCACGCAGATGGGAAGCACCCCTGTGGCCTGGGGATCCAGAGTGCCAGTATGGCCCACCTTCCGGAGCCCTACAATCTTGCGGACGGCGTCCACCACATCATGGGACGTCATCCCTGGAGACTTATTGATGTTTAAGACACCGTTAATCTCCATCACAGTCATAATAGATTTCTTTAGCTATACACCCTTAACTAGCCCCCATCCATCACCCGTCGAATCTCTGCCAGAACCCTTCCCTTTACCTCTCCCAGGTCCCCCTCTAAGATGCACCCAGCCGCATTCCGATGGCCTCCGCCGGAGAAGGCTGCGGCCACTCGAGAGACGTCCACCTCCCCTTTGGAGCGCAGGCTCACCTTATAACTACCGGCCGCTAGCTCTTTAAATGCCAGGGCCACCCTCACCCCCCGAATGCTACGGGGGTAATTGATGAATCCCTCTGTCTCTTCCAGGCCGATTCCCACCCTTTCCAATAGAGGCTTATCCAGGGTGAGCCAGGCAATGGTTCCATCGGGGCTCACCTCCAGCCGGGAGAGGGCCTCGCTAAGGAGTTGGATCTCCCGGAGATCCCTCTTCTCGAAAAGCTCTTCGGCCACCTGATCAGGGACGACGCCGAGCTCGAGGAGTTCCGCTGCCACCCGGAGGCACTCAGGACTGGTGTTGGTATAGCGGAAAGAACCGGTATCTGTGATTATGGCGGCGTAGAGGCAAGTGGCCGTCTCCCTGGAGATGGGTCGGGCCATGGCCTTGAAGAGACGAAAGACCATCTCGCCAGTCGAAGAAGCCGTTTCATCTACCCAATTGTGAGCCCCAAAGCGCCCATTGGACTTGTGGTGATCTATATTAATCAGGGGAACCTGGGGAGGGAGGCCTTCCAGGAGGCTGCCCGTCCGACCCCGGTCACTACAATCGAGAACCATACATAGCTCCCAGCCCGGGGGAAGAACCTGGGAGCGTCGGATCTTGTTGGCCCCGGGAAGGAAGAGGAGCTCTGGAGGGAGAGGATCGGGGTTATAAACGGCGGCCTCCTTGCCCCACTCTTGAAAGGCATGGTAGCAGGCCAAAGCGGAGCCGATTGTATCCCCTTCCGGGCCCACGTGGGTTACGATAGCAATGGCCTTACAGGTGTTGATAATCGCGATTATGGCCTGGAGCTCATTCATCTGTCCCTGATCCTTCCTCTGCCTTAAGCTGACGCAAGAGCTCAGCGATATGGAGGCTGTGATCCAATGACTCGTCTACAAAGAAGCTCAGCTCAGGGGCATAGCGGAGCCGTAAACGGCGGCCCAGCTCCCCCCGGAGGAACCCGGAGGCACTTTGCAGTCCTTTCAAGGCCCGTTGTTTCTCACTGGCGTCAGCATGGACCGAGAAATAGACCCGCACATGGCGGAGATCGTCACTCACCCGGACATCGGTTATGGTAATGGAATGGAGGCGGGGGTCTTTTACCTCGCGGAGGAGCATCCCGCCCAGCTCCTCCCGAATCAAGTGGCTTACCCTCTGGGCCCGTTTATACTGCACGATGGTCACCCCAAGTGCGACACTAGTGGGAGACAAGATCAATCTCGTAATCCAGAATCAGGGCCTGATGACAGCCCTCTACGAGGTTAACTACCTTGCTAAGGACCTCGTTCACAACACGAGGGTCATTTCCAACGCAGGCCACCCCAAGAGTGGCCCGTTGCCACTCGTCGAGGCGATCCACTTCGGCGATCGCAACGTTAAAGTGGCTCCTAACCCGATCTTTAATGCTCTTGATCACCTGTCGCTTGCCCTTCAAGGAGCGATTAGCAGGGATCTCTAACTCGATACGGCAGGTCCCAACGGTCATGAGAGTGAAAGACGTCCGTAGTCCTAAGTCCGAGGTCCATTATCTCCACGGAAATAAACCCCATCCTTGACTACGGACTTCGGACATCGGACTAATCAGAGTTTCTGGACCACGGCCTCCAACTCATAGGCCTCAATCACGTCCCCCATCTTGATGTCATTAAAGTTAAGAAGGACCATCCCGCACTCGTAGCCATCCGTCACCTCTTTCACGTCCTCCTTGAAGCGGCGCAGCGAGGCGATCCTGCCCTCATGGACCACCCGCCCATCGCGCAGTAGTCTCATGGGGCCATCCCTCATGACTTTACCCTCGGTTACGTAGCAGCCGGCCACTGTACCTACCCTTGAGATCTGGAAGAGGTTTCGCACTTCCGCCCGCCCCACTAACCTCTCCACATACTTGGGCTCCAGGAGCCCTTCCATGGCTGCCTTCACCTGAGCGATAGCTTCGTAAATGACGTTATAAAGGCGGATGTCCACCCCTTCCTGCTCCGCTAACTTTTGAGCCTTAGGCTCGGGTCGTAGGTTGAATCCCAAGACGATGGCGTCCGAAGCCGAGGCTAGCATGACGTCGGTCTCGGTGATGGACCCCACCGAGGAATGGATAACTTTGAGCTTTACTGTCTCGGTGCTCAATCGCTCTAAGGAGTCCCTTAGAGGCTCGATGGTCCCTTGGACGTCCCCTTTTATAATCATCCTGAGCTCCTTGATTTCTCCCTCCTGAATGCGGCGGTGGAGGTCATCCAAGGTGAGCCGCCTCTGGGCAGCCATGGCTTCTTGCCGATGCTTTTGCTGCCGGGATAGGGCTATCTGACGGGCCTTACGCTCGTCAGCCACTACCACAAAGGCGTCCCCCGCCTGGGGAACCCCAGAGATACCCAGAACTTCCACCGGCGTAGCAGGCCCCGCCTCTTGGATCTTCTTGCCTTTGTCATTGATCATGGCCCGCACCCGGCCATAATGGAGGCCGGTCACAAAGACATCTCCCACTCTCAGGGTCCCCTGCTTCATCAACACTGAAGCCACTGGGCCTCGGCCCCGATCCAGCTCAGCCTCAATGACGGTTCCCCGGGCCGGCTTCTTAGGATTGGCCTTGAGCTCTTGAATTTCGGCCAAGAGGAGGAGCATCTCTAGAAGGTTTTCGATCCCTATCCTCTTCTTGGCAGAAACCTCCACAAAAATGGTCTGTCCGCCCCACTCTTCTGGCACCAGGCCGTGCTCCGACAGCTGCTGCCTCACCCGGTTGGGATCGGCGTTAAGCTTGTCAATTTTGTTTATGGCAACCAGGATCGGGACTTTAGCATCTTTAGCATGGTTGATGGCCTCGATGGTCTGAGGCATGACCCCGTCGTCAGCAGCCACCACCAGGACTACGATGTCCGTGACCTGGGCCCCCCGAGCCCGCATGGCAGTGAAGGCCTCGTGGCCCGGGGTGTCTAGAAAGACCACCTTGCCGTTTGGAAGTTCAACCTCATAGGCACCGATATGCTGAGTGATCCCACCCACCTCAGAGGCGATAACGTTGGTATGGCGAATGGCATCCAAGAGGGAGGTCTTCCCGTGATCCACATGTCCCATGACGGTAACCACTGGAGGGCGGGATACTAGCTGGGATGGCTCTTCCACCTCCTCCACCTCCAGCTCCTCCAGGGGAGCCAGCTCTACCTCGAAGCCGAACTTGGCGGCCACCGCCTTGGCCACTCCTGCCTCAATGGGTTGGTTAATAGTGGTCAGGATGCCCATCTTGATCAGCTTCTTGATGATTTCGCTTCCGCTAATCCCGAGCTTATCAGCGAGCTCCTTAACAGTGATGGACTCGGCGATCCTGATAACTGGCCGAGGCGGAGCAGGAATTTTCACTACCTCAGGGGGTGGTGGCTCGAGGACCGCTACAGGGGCTTCCTTAGGTGGTTCTGCTACCGCCGTAGGCGTGGGAGACCCCTCCATCACGGCCGTCGGGGTAACAGAGGGGGATTCAACCACCTTCTCCTTGACGGCTTTCTTTTTAGCCACAGGTTTTGGTTTTAGGGGAACCACCTTAGCCTTAGGGACGGGCTTCGGCGCTTCCTCATCAGGCCTCTTCGGTGTAGGCGTAGGAGGGGCCAGGATAGCCCTGGCGGTCGCCTCATCCACATTACTACTGTGGCTCTTAACCTGAATCCCGGCCTGGGCTAAGCGAGCGAGGATCTCCTTGTTGGAAATGCCTAACTCCCTGGCCAACTCGTAAACCCTGATCATCGGCACGCCCATCACCTCCCAAACGACCGTCCCGTCCCTTATGATAGAAAGACAAGCATCCCTTCTTTATCAATCTCGGCCAGCGCTACCTTTAAGGTGCGCTGGAAACCCTTACGTTTGAGGGCCAATTCCAGGCAAGCCCTAGTAGGGCAGAGGTAAGCCCCCCTCCCGGTCCGCCCGCGAAGATTCAGAACCAAGCTCCCATCGGGTCCTGCGGAGAAGCGTAGTAGTGCTTCTTTATTCTTGGACTCGCCGCAGCCCACGCAGGTACGGAGAGGCCGGGGGCGCTCTGAGATCAAGGCCTATCTCCTGACAGCAAGGCTTCTTGGGCGGCAGTAATGAGCCTCTCCGCTGTCTTGGCCCCGATACCCTTCACTGCTGAAAGCTCTTCCAAGGAGGAGGCGGCTATCTTGGCTACCGTATCGAACCCGGCATCAGCTAGGCGCACCGCGGTCTTTAATCCCACTCCGGGTAAATGGGTCAGGAGAGGAGATTCCGCAACAACCGCTGCCTCTGCCATTGGCGTTTCCTCTACCATTATGGCTTCAGCAATCCCAGGCCCTGGCTGGAGCATCCTGGCCGCCTCTTGAGCCAACTCCGATTTGCTCCTGATGTCCACCTTCCATCCCACCAGCTTGGCAGCCAACCGGGCATTTACCCCGCGGCGGCCGATGGCTAAAGAGAGCTGGTCATCGGCCACAATAACCTTCAGGATCCTGGAATCGGGATCCACCGTCACCTTGTCCACCTCTGCGGGCGCCAATGCAGAGCGCACAAAATCCGCTGGGCCTTCCTTCCAAGGAATGATATCTATCCTCTCCCCTTGGAGCTCCTTAACCACGGCTTGGACTCGGCTCCCTCGATACCCCACGCAGGCCCCAACGGGGTCCACATTGGGGTCCTTGGAGAGGACCGCTACCTTGGCCCGCTCGCCCGGCTCCCGGGCGGCGGCCTTGATCTGGACAATCCCTTCGTAGATCTCAGGAACCTCCAGCTCGAAGAGGCGAATCAAAAAGCCAGGGTGGGTCCTAGAGAGGACAATCTGGGAACCTTTGGTGGTCTTCCTGACCTCTAAGATATAAGCCCGGACTCGATCCCCCGGACGAAGCTCCTCCTGAGGTAGCTGCTCTCGGGCGGGTAGCAGCGCTTCGGCCTTCCCTAGATCTATGATGACGCTTCCTTTGGATACCCGATGGACAATCCCTGAGATAAGCTCGCCCTCCCGATTCTTGTAGTTTTGATAAAGGCTATCCCTCTCGGCCTCCATTACCCTTTGGATAATTACCTGCTTGGCTGTCTGGGCGGCGATACGCCCAAAGCCCTGGGCCTCCATGGGGATAAGGATCTTTACCTCATCGCCGAGCCGGGCCTCTCGGTTCACCTTGGCTGCCTCTTCCAGGGAGATCTCGAGCTTAGAGTTAGTGACGTTTTCCACTACCTTCTTTACCGAATAGAGCTGAAAGCGCCCTAGGCGATCGTCAAAGTCAATCTGGAGGTCCAGGGAGGAGCCCAGGGCCTTCCGGGAGGCAGATATGATGGCCGCACCCACGGCCTCGATGAGCACTTCTCGCTCAATCCCCTTCTCCCGTCCTATTTGCTCGATCACGTGAATCAGGTCAGCGCCCATTTATCCCCCCATTGCTTTATACACTATACCTCTACTTCCAAGCGGGCCTTAGCAATCTGGGCATAAGGAACCAAAACCGAGCAACCGTCTTTAGCCTCAATGGCCGCTTGCCCATCCTCAAAGGCGCGGAGAAAGCCCACGAACCTCCTCTGCCCCTGGATGGGGACAAGGGTATTCACTCGCACCTTGCGGCCGAGGTGACGGCGAAAATCGGCCTCCGTCTTCAAGGGGCGGTCAAGGCCCGGGGAAGACACCTCCAGATTGTATGGATGGTCAATGGGATCTTCCACATCCAAGAGATCCCCTGCCTGCTCACTGATCCTTTGGCAATCCGCTAGGGTAACCCCCCCTGGCTTATCGATGTAAAGGCGGAGCACCCATCCACCGGCCTCCCGCCGAAACTCCAGATCCACTAGCTCCATTCCTTCCCCCTCTACCAAAGGGAAAAAGAGGGATCTGAGCCTCTCCACTAAATCCTTAGGCCACACTGCACTCCCCTCTTACAAAAGGAAAGAGTGGGCATTGCCCACTCTTTAAAGAAAATTAACACACCCTTTTACCGAATGCAAGGGAAAAATGGTCAGCCAATTAAAAAGGCATGCTATTCCTTCTTGGATTCGGCGATGATCTTCTCTTGGAGATGGGCGGGAACCTCCTCATAGTGGGAGAAATCCATGGTGTATTCCCCTCGATCCCCGGTGATAGACTTGAGCTCCGAGGCATACTTCAGCATTTCGGCTAAGGGCACCTGAGCCTTTATGCCCTGGTACTTCCCCCTGGCCTCAACCCCCAGTACCCGGCCCCGCTTACTGTTTAGGTCGCCGATCAAGTCACCCATGCAATCGTCAGGGGCCACTACCTCCACGTTCATAATGGGCTCCAGGAGCACGGGGTTAGATCCTAGCACTCCCTTCTTAAAGGCCAAGGACCCCGCAATCTTGAAGGCCAATTCCGAGGAGTCCACCACGTGATAGGAACCGTCATAGAGGGTTACCTTTAAATCAATTACTGGGTAGCCTGCTAGGACACCTCCCATCATAGCCTCCAGGATGCCCTTCTCCACCGCCGGGATATACTGCTTGGGGATGATCCCGCCCACGATCTGGTTTACGAACTCGTAGCCCCCGCCCCGGGGTAAGGGCTCCAGCTTAATCCAGCAATCGCCGTACTGACCCCGGCCCCCGGTTTGCTTCTTGTATTTACCCTGGACAGAGGCCGTCCCGCGGATGGTCTCCTTGTAAGGGACCCTGGGGGTCTTCATATTGACTTCCACCCCAAACTTGCGCCGGAGACGCTCCACCGCTACCTCCAGGTGCACCTCCCCCATCCCTGAGATTATAACCTCCTTGGTCTGAGGGTCGCGGCTCACTTGGAGGGTGGGGTCCTCCTCTTGGAGGCGGTTAAGGGCAGAGCTCATCTTCTCCTCATCGCCCTTGGCCTTGGGCTCCACAGCAAAGGATATAATCGGGGCCGGGAAGGAAGGGGGATCAAGGAGGATGGGGGCCTTTTCATCGCAGAGGGTGTCCCCAGTAGCGGTCTCCTTGAGCTTCACCACCGCCGCCATGTCCCCAGGTCCCACGGAGCCAGTTGGGCTCTGATTCTTTCCCCGGAGCCAGAGCACTTGACCGATTCGTTCCCGTGCCCCTTTGCTGGCGTTATACACGGTGGAATCCGAGCTCAGGATACCGGAATAGACCCGAAAGAGGGTAACCTTTCCCGCATAGGGGTCGGCCACAGTTTTGAAGACCATGGCCGCTAGGGGCGCTTCCTCATTCGCCTTCCGCCGCTCCCGGGTAGCCGACTTGGGATTGGTCCCCTCTACCTCCGGGCGCTCCAGGGGGGAGGGGAGCACCTCTACTATCAGATCCAACAGGGGCTGGATACCGATATTCTTATAAGCGGACCCGCAAAGCACCGGAACCAGTCCTCCTTCATGGAGGGCGCGACGCAGGCCGGCCCTCACCTCTTCCTCAGAGAGGGACCCCTCTTCTAAATATTTCTCTAAAAGCCGGTCATCGGCCTCAGCCACCGCCTCTACTAATTGGGCGCGATACTCATCGGCCCTAGCTCGAAGATCAGCGGGGATCTCGGCTTCAATGAATCTTCCCGAAGCGTCGTTCTGATGTTGAAAGGCCTTCATGCCCACGAGATCCACGACACCTTGGAAGGAGGCCTCGGCCCCGATGGGGAGCTGGATAGGGAGGGCATGGCCTGTGAGATTCTTCCTGACATCATCCAAAACCCGATAGAAGTCGGCCCTCTCCCGATCCAGCTTGTTAATGAAGATAAGGCGGGGGAGGTTGTATTCATCGGCGAAGCCCCAGACCCGCTCTGTATGGACCTTTACTCCGGATACGGCACTCACCAGGACAGCCGCTGAGTCCATGACCCGGAGGCATATCTTGGCATCTGCTAGGAAGTTGGCAAAGCCCGGGGTGTCCACCAGATTTATCTTGTATCCCCTCCATTCGCAGAAGGCAAGGGCTGAGGTTATGGTTACTTTGCGCTTTATCTCGTCCTCATCATAATCGGTAGTGGTATTTCCTTCCTCCACCCTTCCTAGGCGTGAAATGGCCCCGGCGTTGAAGAGTAGGGCCTCGGCCAGAGAGGTCTTACCCGCACCGCCGTGAGCCAAGAGGGCCACATTGCGGATCCTTGAGACCTCATATCGTTTCATGGGTCCCCCTTCCTCCCCATTTGTTTTTAATAGCATAAAGACGGGGGTAAGTAAAGGAGAAAATCGGGTCAAAAGGCTTCAGAGCTCTTATAAGTAACCCCTCAAATCTCTACTCTCGTTTCTCAGCCCTCACGATCCAGCTCGGCCACCTTGCTGACCACGGCCTCTCCTACCTGGGAGGTCTTAGAACTCCCCCCTAAATCAGGGGTCCTCACCTCGGCCTCGACCAAAACCTTTTCTACTGCCTGCTTCACCGAGGCGGCAGCCCGGGCTTCACCCAGAAACTCCAGCATCATCCCGGCAGTCAGTATGGCGGCCAGGGGGTTGACGATCCCTTTTCCCGCTATGTCCGGGGCTGAGCCGTGGACTGGCTCGAACATGGAGGGAAACCTCCGCTCAGGGTTGAGATTGGCACTGGGAGCTAGCCCCATACTCCCTACGATAGCGGCACTGAGGTCGGTGAGGATATCGCCAAATAGGTTGGAGGCCACAACCACATCGAAGGTCTCGGGCTTTCGCACAAAGTTCATACATGCAGCATCCACCAAAAGGGAGCCAGACTCTATATCAGGATACTCCTGGGCCACCGCCCGAAATACCCAGTCCCACATGACCATGCTGTGACGCATAGCATTAGACTTGGTGACAGAGGTTACCCTTTTTTTCTTGTTGAGGCTCCTAGCCAGCTCGAAGGCATAGCGGATGACCCTCTCTGTCCCCCTCCGGGTGAAGACCCCCGCCTGTACAGCCACCTCGGCCTCGGTGCCGCGATAAATCCGGCCACCCACATCGGCATACTCCCCTTCGGTGTTTTCCCGGATTACCACCATATCGATCGCACCGGGCTTCTTACCCGCCAGAGGTGTGGGCACCCCAGGATAGAGATACGCGGGGCGCAGACAGATGTACTGATCAAAACCCCGGCGGATGGAGAGAAGCGCTTCCAAGGTGATATGGTCGGGGATCCGGGGATCGCCCATGGCACCTAAATATATGGCATCGAAGTCGCGAAGGACGTCCAGGGCATCGGACGGCATCATCTGGCCGTGCCTTAAATAGAACTCGCTCCCCCACCCGAAAGAGGTAAACTTAAATCCTAGGCCTTCTACGACTTTGGCAGTGGCCTCTAAGACCTTTATCCCCTCGGCCACCACCTCCACCCCCACCCCATCTCCGGGGATTACCGCGATCCTATATCGGCTCATACAGAGCTCCTTTCCCTTGCCTAATCTAAATCAGCAGATCTGCTCGCCCAAACCTCAAAGAAAATAGCCCCTTTTTTAGCGCAAGTCAAACAAAAATCCCCTGGACGATGCGCCTCAGGGGTTTTTAATAGCCAAAACTAAGCTCGGCCTCTTCTTCTATCCCTTCTTGTCGGAGACCCTGGCTTCTTTAGGCCTGGCCCCGGCCTCCTTGGCCTTCCTGGCAGGACGCTTTTTGGCAGGCTTGGCTGGCTCAGCCGTTACCAGCTCGATAGCCGCCAAAGGGGCCCCGTCACCGGCCCGGTAGGCGAGGCGGGTGATACGAGTATAGCCCCCATTGCGGCCCTGGTAACGGGCCCCTAAGGTGTCAAATAGCTTCTTCAGGACCTTCTCGTCGTTGATCACCCGGGCCGCCTGGCGGCGAGCGTGGAGGTCCTCCCTCTTGGCCAGGGTTATCATTTTCTCTGCCAGCCTCCTTAGTTCTTTGGCTTTGGCGGCGGTAGTGATGATCTTCTCGTAAAGCAGTAAGGAGGTGACCAGGTTCCGTAAGAGGGCCTCCCGATGGCTAGTGGTGCGGCCCAGCTTCCTCCCGGCCTTTCTATGCCGCATGAATGCACTCCCAGTTGGTAATGGCCATTTACGCCTTGGCAGCCTTAGCGGTCTTCACGGTCTTAGGACTCTTGGCTGCCTTAGTCGCCTTTGCAGGTTTCTCCTTGGGCACTGCCTCTGCCACCGGTCTCACCGGGAAGCCATCCAGCTCCATTCCCAGGGAGAGGCCCATCCCTGTTAGGATATCCTTTATCTCATTCAGGGACTTGCGGCCAAAGTTCTTGGTCTTGAGCATCTCGGCCTCGGTCTTCTGCACCAGTTCATAGATGTAATGGATGTCGCTGTTCTTGAGGCAATTGGCCGAACGAACGGAGAGCTCGAGCTCGTCAACACTCCTATTTAAATTCTCGATCATCCGCTCCCGTTCTTCGTTTACCGCTTCTTCCTCCAACTCTGGTTCTTCCTCAAAATTGATGAAGATGGTAAGGTGGTCCTTCAAAATCTTGGCGGCATAGGCCACCGCGTCCTGGGGAAACACGCTCCCGTCCGTCCACACTTCTAAGATCAGCTTATTATAGTCAGTGGCCTGGCCTACGCGGGTATCCTCCACCAGGAAGTTGACCTTCTTGATGGGGGAAAAGGTGGAATCGACAGGGATTACGTCTACAGGCATTCCCTCCCGTTTATTGCGCTCGGCAGGGACGTAGCCCCGCCCATGGCGGACCTCCATCTCCACTTCCAGCTTCCCATCCTTATCCAAGGTAGCAATGTAGAAATCGGGATTCAGGATCTCCACATCAGGATCGGAGGTTATTTGGGAGGCCCGGACCTCCCCTTCGCCCGCTGCCTTGAGATAGAGGGTCTTGGGGTGATCGACATTGAGCTTGACTCGCAGGCCCTTGAGGTTCAAGATGATGTCGGTTACGTCCTCCTTGACCCCAGGGATGGAAGAGAACTCGTGAAGCACCCCCGCGATCCTCACTGAGGTGACCGCAGCCCCTTCGATGGAGGAGAGCAGCACCCGACGGAGTGCATTCCCCAGGGTCAGGCCGAATCCCCGTTCTAGGGGCTCAGCAATGAACCTCCCATAGGTATTAGTAAGGGTTTCCTGGTCGCATTCGAGACGCTTGGGTTTTTGGAAACCCTTGAACATGGAACTCATTTAAACCTCCCTATCACTTGGAATAAAGGCTTACAACCATCTGCTCTTGAACAGGGATGGCGATTTCATCCCTGGTAGGTAGCGCCCTCACCATCCCCTTCAAGTTGGCGATATCCATCTCAAGCCATGGAGGTAGGGCCCGCTTTTTGGCCCCTTCTAAGGCCGCTTTAATGGGCAGGAGCTCCCGGCTGCTACCCTCCCGCGCCTGGACCGTATCCCCCACCTCAAGCAGGAGAGAAGGGATATTGACCCGGCGTCCATTCACCAAGAAGTGGCCATGCCTCACCAACTGCCGTGCCTCAGCCCGGGACGAAGCAAACCCCAAGCGGTGAACCACGTTATCCAGCCGCTGTTCTAGGAGGCGGAGGAGGTTCTCGCCAGTGATCCCCTTCTGGCGCTCCGCCATATAGAAGTACTTGCGGAACTGGCTCTCCAAGACCCCATAGATCCGCTTCATCTTCTGCTTCTCCCGGAGCTGCAATGCGTAATCGGTGGGCTTGACCCTCCTCTGCCCGGGTGCCCCTGGCGGGTCAGTCCGCTTCTCTAGGGCGCATTTGGACCCGAAGCAGCGATCCCCCTTAAGAAACAGCTTTACACCCTCCCTCCGGCAGAGCTTGCAATCAGAATCACGATACCTGGCCACTTACCTCTATCTCCCTATAAGTTCTTCCACTGTTTGATCAAAATTAATAAGCTAAATCGCACCTCCAAGCCCTTAACCTTTAGTCTTTAGCTAAGGGCTGATGGCTAATAGCTGGTAGCTTTTATACCCGCCGCCTCTTCGGAGGCCTCCAGCCATTATGGGGTATGGGAGTCACGTCCTTAATGGCGGTGACCTCTAGCCCCGCGGCTTGCAGGGACCGGATGGCTGCCTCCCTCCCCGCCCCCGGCCCCTTGACATAGACCTTCACTTCCTTCATGCCATGGGATATGGCCTTCTTGGCGCAATCCTCGGCGGCCACCTGGGCAGCGAAGGGTGTGCTCTTCCTAGATCCCTTGAAGCCCACGCTGCCAGCGCTAGACCAAGTGATGACGTTACCAGCGTTGTCGGTGATAGTGATAATAGTGTTATTAAAGGTGGCCTGGATGCAAGCAACCCCATGGGCGATGTTTTTGGCCTCCTTCTTTCCAGGGCCCCGGCCACCCGGTCCCCTCTTAGGGTTTGCCATTCCTTATCCTCCATTGAGCGTAAATGGTGAATGGTTAATAGTGAATAGTAAAAAACGCTTTTATCTTTCTATTCACCTTTCACTACTCACCATTCACTAATTTCAGGTCTTCTTTCGCTTGACCCCCACCGTCCGGCGGGGACCCTTCCTTGTCCGGGCATTGGTGCTAGTACGTTGACCCCTCACCGGAAGCCCTCGCCGATGCCGGAGCCCGCGATAGGCCCCGATATCCATGAGCCGCTTTATGTTCATAGCGACCTCGCGCTTGAGGTCACCCTCCACCCTGTAGTCGCCCTCGATGGCTTTACGTAGGCTATTGACCTCGTCCTCCGTCAGGTCTTTGACCCGGACATCGGGACTCACCCCGGCTTCCTTTTAGATGTTCTGGGAAGTTGAGCGGCGGATACCTTAAATGTAGGTTAGGGCCACCTCCAATCGTTTTTCCCTGGGAAGATCTACTCCTGCAATACGCGCCACTTAGCTATCCTCCTAACGCCGAACCGTTAACCGTGAACCGTCACCCCTGCCTCTGCTTATGGCGGGGGTTCTCACAGACGATCCTGATAACCCCCTTACGCTTGATCACTTTGCACTTTTCGCAGATAGGTTTTACCGATGCCCTTACCTTCACGATTCAGATCCCGGCCATTAGCCTTCGGCCATCAGCCTCTTAAAACTGACCGCTGATAGCTGATTGCGACGGCTTACTTATAGCGGTAAATAATCCTCCCCCGGGTGAGGTCATAGGGGGAGAGCTCAACGATAACCTTGTCCCCGGGTAGGATGCGAATGAAGTGCATCCGCATCTTTCCCGATATATGGGCCAGGACCTTGTGCCCGGTCTCCAGCTCCACCCGGAACATGGCATTGGGGAGGGGCTCAATCACCGTCCCCTCCACCTCTATGGCCTCTTCCTTCCTGGCCGATCTCCCTTCTTTTGGGACCTTACCCTTGGCCATAAAGCCCGCCTTCCTAAATTAGTCCCATTGGGTTAAGACCTCTGTCGTGTGTTCAGTAATGACCACAGTGTGCTCAAAGTGGGCAGACAGGGAGCGATCCTTGCTCACCGCCGTCCAATTATCCTCTAGGACTACCACTTCAGGGCTTCCTACATTTACCATGGGCTCTAAAGCCAGGACCATCCCGGGCCGGAGTAGGGGACCCATTCCTGGTGGCCCAAAATTAGGGATCTGGGGCTCCTCATGGAGGGCTCTCCCTATACCGTGGCCTACAAAGACCCGCACCACCGAGAAACCATAAGCCTCCACATGACTCTGGACAGCATGGGAAATGTCTGAGAGCCGGTTCCCATCTCGAGCAGCAGCTACTGCGCGATCCAAGGCCTCCTTAGTTACTTGGAGGAGGCGCCGAGCATCTTCTGAGACTTGCCCAACCGGGATCGTTACGGCGGCATCCCCATAATAGCCGTCGACAACGGACCCCAAATCAAGGCTTATTATATCACCTTCTTTGAGCCTGCGTTTAGAAGGGAGGCCATGGACCACTGCCTCGTTCACCGAAGTGCAAAGGGCATGAGGATAACCGTTATAGCCCTTGAAGGCTGGCCTGGCACCCCTCTTCAATAAGAATGCCTCAGCGAAGCGATCCAACTCTAAGGTAGTGATTCCAGGCTCGATAATCCTGGCAAGCTCATGGAGCACCTCGGCCACTAAGCGGTTACTAACTCGGAGCCGCTCTATCTCCCAGGGGGACTTCAGAATGATCATGGACGGCCCCGCTTCTCACTTCTCCAGGACCCGGCAGATCCTCTCGAAGATCTCCCCGATCTCCCCCTGGCCCGCGATCTCCCTGAGAAGTCCCCTATCCTGATAGTAGCTGATGAGGGGAGCGGTCTCGGATTGATAAACCTGGAGGCGCCGCTTAATGGTCTCTTCTTTATCGTCGTCTCTCTGATAAAGCGCAGCCCCGCATTTGTCACATACTCCATCTTTACGTGGGGCACTGTAGAGCAAGTGATAGGCCTCACCGCAAGAACGACAGGTTCGGCGGCCCGAGAGGCGGCGAACGAGCTCCTCCGCCTCCACTTTAATAGAGAGCACATGGTCTAGGGTAGACCCCATCCTGGCCAGGGTATCCCCTAGGGCCTCCGCTTGGGCCACGGTCCGAGGAAAGCCGTCCAGAATATATCCCCGAGTGCAATCGGGTTTACCCAGGCGGTCCTGGATAACCCTAATGACCACCTGGTCAGGGACCAAGACGCCCCGGTCCATATAGGACTTAGCCTCTTGCCCAATAGAGGTGCAATCCTTGACCGCCTGGCGGAGGATATCGCCCGTGGAGATCTGTGGAATCTGGTATTTCTCCGTGAGCATCTTGGCCTGAGTGCCTTTACCTGCCCCTGGAGGCCCTAACAGAATCAGCCGCATAATATCCCCTCAACAGTTTACAGTTGACAGATGACGCATCAAATAAATTGTCAACAGCGAACTAACCAATGCGTCCCCTCACCTTTCCCTTCTTCAAGAAGCCTTCGTAGTGCCGCATGAGGAGGTGGGCCTCCACTTGCTGCACCGTGTCCAGGGCTACCCCAACCACAATGAGGAGGGATGTGCCCCCAAAATAAAATGGGACGTTCATGCTAACAATTAAAAACTCTGGCAGAATGGAGATCAAGGCTAAGTATATGGCCCCCACTAAGGTGATTCGGGTGAGAACCTTATCAATGAACTCCGCCGTCTTGGCCCCCGGGCGGATGCCTGGAATGAAGCCCCCGTACTTCCGCATATTATCAGCCACGTCCACGGGATTGAAGATTATGGCCGTGTAAAAGTAGGTGAAGAAGATGATGAAGGTCCCATAAAGGGCATTATAAACAATGGTAGTAGGGGAAAGCATCTGGGCCATGAACTGCATCCAGGGATGTTTGATGAACTGAGCTATTGTGGCTGGAAAGACAATGATGGAAGAGGCAAAAATCACCGGGATAACTCCAGCAGTGTTCACCCGCAGGGGGATATGGGTGCTGGCCCCTCCGTATACTCGCCGTCCCACAACCCGCTTTGCATACTGGACGGAGATCCGGCGCTGGCCTAAGGTCATCACTATTACCAGGGCCACCACCACCACCATCAAGACCAAAATGCTTAGAAAGATGTATGGTCGGAGCTCTCCGGTGGAGAGCAGCTTCCAAGAGCTGACAATGGCCTCGGGCAAGCGCACCACGATCCCTGCAAAGATTAATAGGGAAATGCCATTCCCTATGCCCCGTTCAGAGATCTGCTCGCCGAGCCACATCAAGAAGATGGTGCCAGCGGTCAAGGTTATGGTGGTCATAAGCCGGAAGGACCATCCGGGGGAGGGGACCACTAGCTCTCCTGCCGGACTTCGCATGCTCTCTAAACCGAAGGCGATCCCCAGGCCTTGGATAGCGCTGAGCAGCACCGTCCCATAGCGGGTGTATTGAGTGATCTTCTTTCTGCCTTGCTCCCCCTCTTTGCTCAACCGTTCCAGGTAAGGTACCACCACCGCCAATAGTTGTAGGATAATGGAGGCGCTAATGTAAGGCATTATTCCTAGGGCGAAGACGCTGAGCCGCCTTAAAGCCCCTCCAGAGAATAGGTCGAAGAAGCCGAGGAGCGTGCCGCTAACATGGGCAAAGAAGGAAGCGAGGGCGTGGGCGTCGATCCCGGGAGTAGGAATGTATGCCCCGATCCGGTAAACTATCAGGAGGGCAGCGGTAAAGGCTAATCGACGCTTAAGCTCAGGGACCTTGAAGATGTTTGCAAGGCTTTCTATCATACCGCGATTACCTCCACCCGTCCCCCAGCAGCCAGGATCTTCTCTTTAGCCGAGCGAGAAAACTTATGAGCGGATATGACAAGAGGGCGGTCCAATTCCCCATCCCCCAAGATCTTGATCCCCTCCCGGATCTTTTTGACCAGCCCTGACTCCTGGAGGGCTTCCGGGGTCACCACCGTCCCGGCCGGGAAGCGGTTGAGATCCCGCAAGTTAACCAAGGTATAGACCTTCTTGAAGATACTGGTGAATCCCCGCTTGGGGACACGGCGGTGTAAGGGGAGCTGCCCCCCTTCAAACCAGGGCTGGACTCCGCCCCCGGCCCTGGCCTTTTGTCCCTTGTCACCTCGCCCTGAGGTCTGACCATGACCTGAGCCTGGGCCTCTGCCTACTCGCTTCCTCCGCTTCCGTGAGCCCTCGGGCGGCTTTAACTCATGGAGTTTCACCCCAAAACCCTTTCCCCTACGTCCTCGAGCTCCTCCACCTTTACCAGATGAACGACCTTGGCAATCATCCCCCGGATCTCTGGAGTATCGGGCCGCAACACCGTCCGGTTGAGCCGGCGCAATCCCAGACCATCCAAGATCTGCCGCTGTTTGTAACTCTTGCCGGCCCGACTCCGACAAAGAGTGATCCTCAAGGTTTTCCCCAAGACGCCCCCTAATCCGCCTTCTCCTCCTGGCCCTTTCCTCGCAGCCGGATCAGATCCTCGGGCCCCCTTAGGCTCCGAAGCCCCTGTAAGGTAGCCTTCACCACGTTATGGGGATTATTGGAACCCAAGGACTTGGAGAGAACGTCCTTCACCCCTAAGACCTCTAGGACCGCCCGGGTTGCCCCACCAGCAACAATGCCTGTGCCAACCGAGGCCGGCCTCAAAATCACCTTCCCGGAGCCATACCTTCCAATAACTTCATGGTGTATGGTGCTATCGCAAAGAGGGACGCGGAATAGGTTCTTCTTGGCGGCCTCGATGCCCTTGCGAATAGCCTCCGGGACCTCGTTAGCCTTGCCCAGGCCCATCCCTACCCGGCCCTTTCCATCGCCCACCACCACTAAGGCGCTGAAGGAGAAGCGTCGGCCTCCCTTGACTACCTTGGCCACCCGGTTGATATAAACCACCCGCTCGGCTAGCTCGACTTCCTCGGCCTTTACGTCCTGCAACGTAGCCTCCTAAAAATCCAGGCCCCCTTCCCTGGCCCCCTCGGCCAAGGCCTTCACCCGGCCATGAAACTTATAACCACCGCGGTCAAACAACACCCGCTCGATGGAAGCGGCCCGCGCCTTCTCGGCCAAGAGCTGGCCTACCCTCCTAGCGATCCCAGTCTTGTTACCATCCACCAAGGAACCCTTGAGCTCAGGCGACAGGGTTGAGGCAGCAGTCAGGGTCCTGCCTGTCTCGTCATCAACGATCTGGGCATAGATGTGCCGGTTCGACTTAAAGACGGATAAACGGGGACAGATTTGGGTGCCGAAGACCCTCTTCCTCACCCTCCGGTGACGCCGCTGCCGAGCCCACTCCTTTTTCTTTGCCACTCCCAAGCCAATCCCCGATTAGAAAATGAAGGCTAGGCCCCGGTCTTACCAGCCTTTCTCCGGATGCGCTCCTCCAGGTACTTCACCCCCTTGCCCTTATAAGGCTCAGGGGGTCGGAAGGCCCTGATCTTGGCGGCCACCCCCCCTACCTTCTGTTTATCGATGCCGGAGACGGTGAGCAGGGTCTGGTTCTCCACCTCGATCTTGATCCCCTCAGGGATGGGATAGCTTATGGGATGAGAATATCCCAGGACCAAAGTCAGGACCTGCCCCTGCACGGCCGCCCGGTAGCCCAACCCCACCAGCTCCAGCTTCTTTTGAAAACCATTAGTGACTCCTTCAATCATGTTGGCCAGCAAGGATCGGGTTAGCCCGTGAAGGGCCTTATAATATTTCAGATCCGAGGGTCGGCGGCAGATGACTTGGCTACCGGCCACCTCTACTGTAATCCCAGGATGGACCCTCAACGAGAGTCTCCCTTTTGGACCCTCCACCAAGACCTGTCCATCGCTAACCTCCACCTTTACCTTTTCGGGAATGGGAATTGGCAGCCTTCCAATCCTGGACACCTCAAACTCCGTTGACAGTTCACGGTTGACGGTTAACAGTTCACGGAATTTCCCGAGTTTCCTCAGCTAACTCCGTGAACCTTGAACTATGAACGGTGAACCCTTTTTTACCAAACGTAACAGAGGACTTCTCCCCCCACCGCTGCCTCACGGGCGGCCTTATTGGTAAGGACCCCCTTAGGGGTGGAGAGAATCGCTACCCCCACCCCTCCCCTCACCTGGGGGACTTTCACCATCTTTGTGTAAACCCGCAGCCCTGGCTTCGAAACCCGCTCCAGGCCAGCGATCACCCGCTCGTTGCCTGGCCCATACTTTAGGTAAATCCGTAATATCCCCTGCTTTCTATCATCGATTACCTTATAGGCCTTGATGAAGCCTTCCTCCTTCAAGATCCTGGCGATCTCCACCTTAAGGCGGGAAGAGGGGATGTCCACTTTATCATGAAGGGCAATGTTAGCATTCCTTATACGGGTGAGCATGTCAGCGATAGGATCAGTCGTGGACATGGAGCAGACCTCGATTAAAATGGGTTCACAATTCACAGTTCACGGCCCTTTAATTCCGTAATTCCGTCAACGTTGAACCGTGAACTATTAGCTACCAGCTCGCCTTAATCACACCCGGGATCTCGCCCCTCAGGGCCAGGGTGCGGAAGCAGATCCGGCACATATCGAACTTCCGGAGGTAACCCCTGGAGCGCCCACAGATCCGGCAGCGATGATAATGACGGACTGCAAACTTGGGTGGCCGGCTGGCTTTAATGAGTAAGGCCTTCTTAGCCAATTGCCTTTCCTTGTATTATTTCCTAAAAGGAAAGCCAAGCATCTCCAGGAGCGCTCGGGCTTCCTCGTCAGTATTGGCCGTGGTTTCCACAGAGATATCCATCCCCCGCACCATGTCCACTTTATCGTACTTGACCTCAGGAAAGACGAGCTGCTCTCGGACTCCTAGAGAGTAGTTACCCCGCCCATCAAAGGACTTGGCAGGAACGCCCCTGAAGTCCCGGATGCGGGGGAGGGCCGCATTCAGGAAGCGGTCCAGGAACTCATACATCCGATCGCCCCGGATCGTCACCTTACACCCGATAGGCATCCCCGTCCGGAGCTTGAAGCCTGCCTCTGACCTCTTAGCCTTGGTAACGATGGGCCGTTGCCCTGTAATAACTGCCAGCTCCTCCACCGCATTATCTATAACCTTGACGTTGCTGACCGCTTCCCCTAGGCCCATGTTGACTACTACCTTTTCCAACCGGGGGACCTGGAGCTTGTTCTTATAGCGAAATTGCTTCATTAGGGCCGGGATGATCTCCTTCCGGTAGCGTTCTTTAAGCCTCGGCACTGTTTTAGGAGTCACCGGCTTGACTATTTGAGCCTTAGCTCGCTCTACCATTTTCCCACCTTAATCGATCACTTCCCCGCACTTCCTACAGATTCGCACTCGCTTCCCATCGGAGAGGACTACCTTGCCCGTTCGCACTGGTCGATCGCATTTCGTACAGATCACCATTATATTGGAGACATGGAGAGGGGCCTCCCTCTCAACGATCCCCCCTTGCTGGGTCTGTCGCCCGGGTCTGGTGTGGCGTTTAATGAAGTTGATCTTTTCCACTAACACCCGCTCGGTCTTGGGAATGACCCTCAGGACCTTGCCCCGCTTTCCCTTGTCCTTCCCGGCAATAACTTCCACCAAGTCGTTTTTTCTTACCGCCAGCCTGTTCCCTACTCCCATGATTTGGTCTCCTAGTCCAATGTCCAATGTCCTAAATGCCCATCTTATCCCTCGACTTTGGACCTCGGACTTTGGACTTAGGACATTTTTAAACGACCTCCGGTGCCAAGGAGATAATTTTCATAAACTGGGCCTCTCGAAGCTCCCGCGCTACGGGCCCAAAAATACGGGTACCCACCGGGTTATTCTGAGGATCGAGGAGGACCGCAGCATTTCGGTCAAATTTGATATATGAGCCGTCAGGGCGACGCTGCTCCTTGGCAGTCCGCACCACTACCGCCCTCACCACATCTCCCTTTTTGACGGACCCTTCCGGCACCGCTTCCTTGACATTGGCTATGATTACGTCTCCAATGCGGGCATAGCGTTTCGCGGAGCCGCCCAGCACTTTAATACAGGAGATCTTCTTGGCTCCCGAGTTATCAGCCACCTCTAAGATGGTGCGTAACCCAATCATCGATCAATTTACAAGGCTTTTTCTACAATCTCCACCACCCGCCAGCGCTTCTCCCGGCTTAAGGGGCGGGTTTCCATCAGCCTTACTTTATCCCCCACTCGGCACTGGTTGGCTTCGTCGTGGGCCTTGACACGGGTTCTGCTTCGCACAATTTTATTGTATTCGGAATGGTGGATCAAGCGCTCGATCTGTACAATAACCGTTTTATCCATCTTGTCGCTGACCACCCGACCGACGACCACCTTCCTCTGACCCCTCTCCCTCCTCACCACTTACCCCTCCGGTGCCTTGGACTTGACGGTCTTGAGTTCCATCTCACGCCGGACCGTCTTAAGGCGGGCCAGGTCTCGCCTAAGCTGTCGGATCTTCATGGGATTCTCCACCTGGGAGACAGAAGCTCGGAGCTTGAGTTTGAAGAGATCCTCCCTGAGATCTGCCTCCTTCTGTTGGAGCTCCTCCAGGCTGAGTTCACGAAACTCTCTAGCCTCCACGGTGCTCCCCTCCACGGGCCACGAACTTAGTAGCTATGGGCAACTTATGGGCCGCCAGGCGCATAGCTTCCCGGGCCTCTTCCTCTGAAACCCCTTCCATCTCGTAGAGGATTCGCCCCGGCTTCACCACCGCCACCCAGCCCTCAGGGGCCCCCTTGCCCTTTCCCATGCGGGTCTCCGCTGGCTTGGAGGTAATAGGCTTGTCAGGGAAGATGCGGATCCAGATCTTGCCACCCCGCTTGACGTGGCGGGTCATAGCCCGCCGGGCGGCCTCAATTTGGCGATTGGTAATCCAGGCACACTCCAAGGCCTTCAGGCCGTAATCCCCAAAGGCGAGTTCCGACCCCCTGGTAGAGATCCCCTTTCTGGTCCCCCGTTGCTGCTTGCGATACTTGACGCGCTTGGGTTGTAGCATCTTTGATTCCCTAGCTGGTGGCTTTAGAAGCAGCCCGGCGCTTGGCCTTAGGTTTCTCGGTGGGCCTAGCCCGGGCCACCTCCCTTACCACTTTCTTAGCGGGTTCCTTCTCCTGGGTCTCGGGGAGGACCTCGCCATGAAAGATCCACACCTTTACCCCGATCACCCCATAAGTAGTATGGGCCTCGGCAAAGCCGAACTCGATGTCAGCCCGCAGGGTCTGAAGGGGAACCCTCCCCTCCCGATACCATTCGGTGCGGGCGATTTCTGCCCCCGCCAGCCTTCCGGAACAGGCAATGCGCACCCCCTGGGCCCCAAGGCGCAGGGCGGACTGCACACTCTTCTTCATAGCCCTTCGAAAGGCCACTCGCCTTTCGAGTTGGAGTGCTATCCCCTCGGCCAGCAGCTGGGCGTCGAGTTCGGCCTTCCTGACCTCAGTGATATCCAAGTGGACATCCTTGTTGGTGATTTCGACCAGTTCTTCCTTTAGCCGCTCCACCTCTGCGCCCTTTTTACCGATGATGATCCCGGGTCTCGCAGCATGAATGATGACCCGTAGCTGGTCGGCCTTCCGCTCGATCTCTATATGAGAAACCCCGGAATGGTAAAGCCTCTCCTTGATATACTTCCTGAGCTTAAGGTCCTCGTGCAGGAGCCCAGCGTAGTTCTTAGTAGCGAACCACCGCGACCTCCAGTTCTTGATGATCCCCAACCTGAAACCCAGTGGATGAACCTTCTGACCCAAGACTCACCTCCTAATCGAGAAAGGAAAGCTGGCCCTCAAGAGGGCTGATGCTCCTGTAATACGATGGTTATATGACTCGTGCGCTTCTTGATCCGGTAGGCGCGGCCCATGGCCCGAGGCTGAATCCGCTTCCAAGTCGGGCCCTGATCCACGATGGCCTCCTTCACGAAGAGCCGATCCACGTCCTTCACCCCATGGTTGTGCTGGGCATTAGCCAGTGCCGAGCGAAGCACCTTCTCTACTACTCTGGCGGCGTGCTTTGGGGTAAACTTCACGATATTCAGGGCTCGGTTGATACCCTCACCTCGGATCATATCGACTACCAACCGCGCCTTGCGCGGCGGAACACGAACGAAGCGAGCCGTTGCTCTGGATTCCATGAACTACCTCAAAGCCTTTAGCCACTAGCCTTTAGCACGAATAAATTCGTGCCTACAACTTTGTAGGCACGGTTTCAACCGTGCTGGTGGCTAAAGGCTAATAGCTTCTATTTCAGCGCCGTGGCCCTGGCTGTATGGGCCCCGTGGCCTCGGAAGGTCCGGGTCGGGGCAAACTCCCCTAGCTTGTGGCCCACCATATTCTCAGTAATATAAACGGGGATGAACTTTTTCCCGTTATGGATAGCCAGGGTATGCCCCACAAACTCTGGAACCACGGTGGAGCGCCGCGACCATGTTTTAAACACCCGCTTTTCGCGGATACGGTTCATCTCCTCTATCTTTTTGAGGAGCTTCGAGTCCACATATGGACCTTTCTTCAATGATCGAGCCATGATCTCACCTCTGCCCGTCCAATGTCCGAAGTCCAACGTCCGAGGTCCTAAATGTAACTACATTGGAGACTTTAGACCTTGGACTATTTTCGACGTTTTACTATATACTTATCCGATGGGTGGCGTTTCTTCCTGGTTTTCCGCTCTAGCTTCCCCCATGGGCTACAGGGATGTCTACCCCCCGAGCTCTTTCCTTCCCCTCCGCCCATGGGATGGTCGTGAGGGTTCATGGCCACTCCCCGAACGCTGGGCCGGATCCCCAACCAGCGAGAACGGCCAGCCTTACCTGTGGAGATGTTCTCGTGATCCAGGTTACCCACCTGCCCAACAGTAGCCATGCAATCCAGACGGATCTTCCGTACTTCCCCGGAGGGGAGCTTCACCAGCCCGTAGCCCTCCTCCTTTGCCATGAGTTGGGCGGATCCTCCTGCACCCCGGACCAATTGTCCGCCTTTGCCAGGCTTGAGCTCGATATTATGGATGATTACCCCTAGGGGTATCTGGCTAAGCGGTAACGCGTTTCCCACCTTGATCTCAGCCTCAGGACCTGAACTGACCACGTCGCCCACAGAGAGGCCAAGGGGTGCAATGATATACCTCTTTTCCCCATCGGCATATCGGAGGAGGGCAATCCGTGCTGAACGGTTGGGGTCATATTCAATGCTGGCTACTCGCGCCGGAACCCCAGCTTTCTCCCGCTTGTAGTCGATCAAGCGGTATATCCGCTTGTGGCCCCCTCCACGGTGACGGCAGGTTATTCGACCTCCTGCGTCCCGGCCGCCCGTCTTGCGATGCGGTGCAAGAAGGCCCTTTTCTGGAGTGGAGGTTGTAAGCTCCGAGTAATCGGAGACGCTCTGGAACCTTCTGCCTGGCGAGGTCGGTTTGTAACTCTTGATACCCATTCTCTTCTCCGGCCCTCGGTCCTCAGTCTCCGGGCTTTAGGAAAGGCTAAAAAGCCTTCTTTACTGATCGCTGATAGCTGAGGACTGAAGACTGATTACACTCCTTCCAGGAACTCGATGGCATCGCCTTTTCTCAGGGTCGCCACCGCCTTCTTCCAATCAGGGGTCCTCCCTTGGAAACGGCCCAGCCTCTTCTTTTTCCCCTTCATCCAAAGGGTGTGGACCTTAAGGACTTTCACGTTAAAGAGGGCTTCGATGGCACTCTTAATTTCGATCTTATTAGCGTCACAGGCTACCTCGAAGCAGTACCGGTTATCCTGATCCTTCAAAAGGGTACTCTTCTCAGTGATCAGGGGGCGTTTAATGATCTTATGGGGACTTTTCATGAGTAGAGCATCTTCTCTACCGAGGCCAGGGCCTCGCGGGTAAAGATCACTTTATCCGACCAGAGGAGATCATAAACATTGAGACCGGCCGTCGGAAGCACTTTAATGGTAGCTAGATTAGCAGTAGAACGGGAAACGGTTTCATCCCTCCCGGGGAGGACTAAGAGGGTCTTTCCCTCTACTCCCAGGGCCGAAAGGATTCCCTTGAAGGCCTTAGTACTAGGCTTTTCCAGCTCTAGGTTATCTAAAACCATGATCTCCTGGGCGACTGCCTTGGCCGAAAGGGCCGCCTTTAGGGCTGCCCGACGGACTGCCTTGGGCACAGAGAAGGAGTAGTCCCGGGGCTTAGGGCCGAAGGTGATCCCACCGCCTCGCCAGAGGGGTGATCGGATAGTTCCTGCCCGGGCACGACCCGTGCCCTTCTGCCGCCAGGGCTTCCTGCCGCCTCCTCTGACCTCTGAGCGACCTTTAGTAGAGGCCGTCCCACGCCGACGACGGCTCCGTTGCATGACCACTACCTGATGGAGGAGGTGCTCTTTGACGGGGGCCCCGAAGATGTCCTCCGGGAGAGAGATTTCCCCCACCTTCTCATTTTTCACGTTTACCACGTCTAATACTTGTGGCATCTTCTCTTTAATCTTTCACAGCCGCTAGCACGAATAAATTCGTGCCTACAACCCTTTGTAGGCACGGTTTCAACCGTGCTAATGGCTGCCTACCGAACCTTCTTGACAGTCAAAAGACCCCCAGGAGGACCAGGGACAGCGCCCTTTATAAGCAAGAGATTTCTGGCAGGATCCACCTTGACCACCTCCAGGCCCTTCGTAGTAACCTGGGCCCCTCCCATGCGGCCCGGCATGTGATGCCCCTTGAATACTCGCGAGGGGAAGGAAGACGCCCCAATGGAGCCCGGCGCCCGGTGAAACATAGAGCCATGGGACTCCGGTCCTCCCTTATATCCCCACCTCTTAACGCCGCCCTGAAAGCCCTTGCCTATAGAGGTACCGGTAACTTGGACATGGTCACCCACGGCGAAGAGGCTCACCGTGAGGACCTGGCCCACCTGAAAGTCGGCTGGCTGATCCAGCCGGATCTCCCGAAGATGTCGAGAATAAGGAACCCCAGCCTTCTCAAAATGGCCCTTTAGGGGTTTGCTTATCTTCTTGGGCTTCGCCGTCAGGAAACCGATCTGGATGGCTTCGTAGCCATCGTTTTCCTTGGTTTTCCGCTGGACCACGGGGCAGGGCCCGGCCTCCACCACTGTCACCGGGATGGCCTTTCCACCCTCCCCAAAGACCTGGGTCATCCCAATCTTTTTACCTAATAATCCAATCGCCATGGCTGACAGCTCTATAATTTAATTTCCACATCCACCCCTGCGGGGAGATCGAGCCTCATCAAGGCGTCTATAGTCTGAGGCGTCGGATCCAGGATGTCTAGGAGCCGCACATGGGTCCGGATCTCAAACTGCTCTCGGGATTTTTTATCCACGTGGGGGGAACGGAGCACCGTGTAACGGCTAATCTTGGTAGGAAGCGGAATGGGTCCCAATACCTGAGCCCCTGTCCGCTCAGCGGTGTTAACGATCTCCCGGGCTGACTTATCTAGGATCCTGTGATCGTAGGCCTTTAAGCGAATGCGTATCCTTTGATTTTCCATAACCCTGTCCGATGTCCCATGTCCGAGGTCCTATGTCCAATGTCC
>JACRGL010000142.1 GCA_016212365.1 Candidatus Methylomirabilota bacterium
AGACGCAATGCGGATATACCAATTCTGGATGAAAACCCAGAAATCCCCTTCCTGCTGACAATTTTTGTCACTTTTCACCCCCTTTCTCTATGTTTATGGTATCAAGTGGACTTTTTATTTTACCGATGCTTTTGGTGCTGACATGTGTGTAAATTTCTGTTGTTTTACTGTGAGCATGTCCTAAAAGCTCCTGTATGTATCTAAGATCTGTTCCGCCTTCAAGCAGGTGCGTTGCAAAACTATGCTAAAGATAACCTTTTAATGTCTTATAACTGTATTTTCTTGAAAGGAGTTCTCTTCTCAGGTCTTCAAAGTTGTGAAGAGATTGCTTCGGGACTTTGTCCCTCGCAATGACATTTTTAGAAAGTTTAGTCTGTAAAACAGGGTCTATCCGGATTTCTTCTCCCTCAAAGACCTTTAAAATCTTCTCTAAAGTCCCATCGGTATTCGGAAAGCTCCAGTGTTTTTCGGCAGGATGCCACCTGTGGCCTGGGATGGTTTTAACCTTCATAACGAATTCAGGATCATATGGAAAGGCAACCGTTATCCTGCCGGAGATATCTATGCCTAAAGTTATTACTCCCTTCATGAGCAATCTATAGCATGGGACTTCTGTGTTGTCAAGAATTTGGCTACTTCCGAAAAAAATTGGATAATGAGAAACAGTAATCAGGGATTTATAAAGGGAATGGAAGGCCTTTATAAAATACTTGACAAGGGAGGGGCCAAGGTTATAAAAACAAATAGCGTTATATTTATCCGACTTGTTCTATCCCCTTCCGTCCTTCAATACCAGGAGGTGATGTAAAATAAGCTATTTCTAAGCAACCAGAACCCCAACTTGCCCAGATGAGAAAGGAGGAAGGCATGCCTAAGGTCTTGAGCATAAATCCAGAAAAATGCACCGCCTGTCGTTCCTGCGAGCTGGCATGTTCCATTAGGCATTTAGGCGAATTCAACCCTGCCCGTTCCCGCATCAAGGTGAGCATATTCATGGAGGAGGCCATCTATCTCCCTATTACCTGCACTCAGTGTGACCAGGCCTGGTGCGCCCGCATCTGCCCTACCTTCGCCATTGTCCGTGATCCTGTAACCATGGCCTTTACGGTAAAAGACGAAAAGTGTGTGGGTTGCAGGATGTGTGCGCTGGCCTGCCCCTTCGGGGTTATCGTGGTCTATCCCGATAAGGGAAAGGCCGAGAAATGCGATCACTGCCTTTCCACAGGCGGCGATCCCGAATGTGTGAAGTTCTGCGTGCCCCTGGCCTTGGAGTACCGGGATGAGGACGTCGCTGTCAAAGCTAAGCAGAAGGCTACCGCTATGAAACTGAAGGAGACGTATAAGGAGGTGACGGTCTGATGGGCGGCTGGACTGGACAGTTCCTTAGAGTGAACCTAAGTAAGGGTGTCTGCTCAAAAGAAAAGTTAGATCCTACTATTGCCAGGGACTTCATCGGCGGCCGGGGGCTAGCCTCCAAGATCCTTTACAACGAGACCGACCCCAAGGTTGATCCCTTAAGTCCCCAGAACAAGATCCTCTTCGCCACAGGTCCCCTCACCGGAACCGGGGCCACTGCCGGTTCTCGTTACATGACAGTAACCAAGTCTCCTCTTACCGGTGCCATTGCCTCCTCTAACATGGGAGGGTATTTCCCGGCCGAGATGAAGTTTGCTGGCTATGACCTGATTATAGTGGAGGGTAAATCTGAGAAACCCGTTTATCTCTGGATAAACAATGACCAGGTCGAGATCCGCTGCGCAGAACACATCTGGGGAAAGACCGTTTGGGAAGTGGAGGACCTCCTCAAGGCCGAGACGGATGAAGAGGCGAAATTTGCTTCCATAGGCCCCGCCGGTGAAAAGCTGGTAAGGTTTGCCTGTGTAATAAACGACAAACATCGAGGGGGGAGGTCAGGGGTGGGGGCAGTGATGGGCTCCAAGAACCTCAAGGCCATTGCAGTCCGAGGCACTAAGGGCCTCAAGGTAGCCAGAAAGGATGCCTTCCTGGAGGTTGTTATGGCCGCTATGGCCAAGCTGAAGGCCGCCCCTGTTACGGGCCAGGGCCTGCCTACCTATGGGACACCGATAGTGGTCAACATCATTAACGCCCATGGCTTTTTCCCCACCAGAAACTTCCAGGAGGGGGTCTTTGCCACCGCCAATAAGATCAGTGGCGAGACCATGAGGGAGACCACCCTCATCCGCAACAAGGCTTGTTTCGGCTGCCCTATCGCTTGTAGCCGGGTGACGGAGGTGAAGGAGGGCCCCTTCAAGGGTGTGGGTGAAGGTCCTGAGTACGAGGCCCTTTGGTCATTGGGCGCGGACTGCGGCATTGATAACCTGGAGGCGGTTACCAAGGCCAACTACCTATGTAACGAGCTGGGCATGGACCCGATTTCCGTGGGGGCAACCCTGGCCTGTGCCATGGAGATGTATGAGAAGGGCATCATCTCTGAAAGCGATGTAGGGCGCTCTCTCAACTTCGGGGATCCAGAGGCTTTGGTAGAGATGACCGAGAAGGCTGGCCGACGCGAGGGGTTTGGCAACGTCCTGGCTGAAGGTGCCCTGCGGGTGGCCCAAAAATATGGACACCCTGAGTTCTTCATGGGGGTCAAGGGACAGGAGTTTCCCGCTTATGATGGCAGGGGTGCCCAGGGGATGGCCCTGAACTATGCCACCTCCAATCGAGGCGCCTGCCATGTGCGGGGATACACCATTGCCCCTGAGGTCTTTGGCATACCCCTTAAAATGGATCCCTTTACTACCGAGGGCAAAGCGGCCATCGACAAGGCCTTTCAGGACATCACCGCCATTGTTGATTCCTCAGGTCTGTGCCTCTTCCTGACCTTCGGGATTGGGATGGAAGAGATCCTCCCCATGCTGGAGGCCGCCACCGGGGCTGGTTACAACATGGAGAACCTGCTCAAAGCGGGCGAGCGCATCTGGAATTTGGAGCGGCTCTTCAATATAAGAGAGGGCTTCACTGCGGCTGATGATACCCTGCCCAAACGCATCCTGGAGGAACCCATCCCGGCGGGCCCGGCCCAGGGGAAGGTGGCCCGCCTCTCGGAGATGCTTCCTGAGTACTATCGCCTGCGGGGATGGGATGAGCAGGGGGTCCCCACTAATGAGAAGCTCCGGGAGCTGGGCTTGGCGTAGATTACATCCACGGGGCTTGGTGGGAGTTTTATTGTAGCGTTGGAGCTTGTCTCCAACGAGAGAGACGTCCCAGGCAAACATGGGCGCCACTTTTCCCCACCCCGTCCATGGTTCAAGAGCGGGATCCGGGCTTTCCCGGAGGATAAGATCGTGGATCAGGCCGAGCAGGTAATCATCGGTTCGAGCGCTGCCGGTCTTTCGGCCCTGGAGGCCATTCGGAAAATCGACAGACAGTGCCCGATCATCCTCATCTCTAAGGAGGCAGGGCCCCCTTACTCCCGCGTAGCTCTCACCCATTATATCGCGGGCGAAATCAAATTCAAAGGGATGCGCATGCGGGATGGGGATTACTACGGGAAGATGGGGGTAAAGGCCCTCCTGGGGAAGGAGGTTGTTTCCCTAGATACAGCTCGCAAATGCGTCACCCTGGACGACGGCTCGGCCATAAGTTATGACAAGTTACTCATCGCCACCGGGTCCAAGCCGCTCATTCTTCCAATTGAGGGCACCGGCAGGCGCGGGGTGTACACTTGCCTTTCCAGCGCCGATGCCCGAAAGATCCTCCGAACGGCAGATCTGACAGAGGAAGTGGTGGTTATCGGGGCGGGTCTCATAGGCATCCAGGCGGCGGATGGCCTCTATCGCCGTGGACTCCAGGTGAGCTTAGTGGAGAAGCTTCCGCAAGTGCTCCCTTTGATGATCGATGAAACCGCAGCCGGGATGGCAGAAGCCCACCTCAGGGAGAAAGGCATAAGGGTCAGGACGGGCCAGAGTGCCCAAAAGGTACTGGGAAAAGGGCCACGGGTGAGCGGGGTGGCCTTAGAATCGGGGGAGATCATCCCCTGCCAGATGGTGATTATGGCGGCTGGGGTAGCCCCTAACGTGGACTTCCTACAGGGCTCGGGAGTCACTGTCAACCGCGGGATCCTGGTGGATGAGCGCCAGCAAACCAATATCCCCGGGATATACGCAGCCGGGGACGTGGCGGAGACCGTAGATCTTCTCTCAGGTGAGAGGGTAGTGAATGCCATCTGGCCGGAGGCCCTCTTCCAAGGGGAGATAGCCGGCCTCAACATGGCCGGAGTCCCTGCCACTTACCAGGGTTCCCTGGCCATGAACGTCACCTCCTTCCTGGGCCTTTCCATGGCCTCGCTGGGACTCTGGGAGGCCCCGGGGGGCCCCTACGAGGTGAAGGCCCAGACCGACAAGGGCCGGCGGACCTACCGCAAGCTGGTCTTCCGGGATGGAAAGTTAGTGGGGGCCGTTTTAGTTGGACACATCGAGGAGGCAGGAGTCCTCCACGCCATGATCCGGGCGGGGACCACCTTTGATCTTAAGGGGGAGGACCTCCTTCCCCAGCCCATCACCTGGGGCCGCATTCTCCTGGCCAATGCCCTTCCCGGAAGGGGATGATCCAAGCCTCCAGGGCACCTGAGGAAAAGCAATTACTGGAATTTCTCTATGAAGGTAAAGGTCCAGCTCTTTGCCACCCTCTCTTTATACCTGCCCAGGGGGGTTGAGAACCGGACGGCTACCTTAGACCTCCCGGAAGGGGCTTCAGTGGCAGAGGCCTTTCGGGTCTTGCGCCTGCCCGACGATCTCCCCAAGCTCATCCTCTTGAACGGGATCAATGTCAAGGAGGACGCCCGTCTCAAAGAAGGCGATGTCTTGAGCGTCTTTCCCCCTATAGCCGGGGGATAGCTTTGCCCGTTCTCCAACCGTTAGCTTTATCAGGATTATATGGAGGGAGCTATGTATTTCCTCGACGTTTCTAAGGCTAAAGAGAAGGAGCTAGCCCCTGGGGTCAGGGCCAGGCTCCTCTGGGGGGATAGGATCATGCTCTCCTTCCTCGATATGGGGGCAGGAGCGTCGGTTCCCCTCCACAGCCACCCCCATGAGCAGATGGGGATAGTTCTTGAAGGGGAGTTCGAGTTCACCATAGCCGGAGAAACAAGGGTGGTAAAGGAGGGGGACGTCTATCTGGTCCCCGGGGGAGTGGTTCACGGGGTGCGGGTCCTGGATCGGCCCGCCCGGGCCCTGGACATCTTCCACCCACCCCGGGAGGAGTATAAAACTTGAGGGCCCATATAATAAGGAGGGACGATCAATGAGCATCAGGACGACCTACTCTTCGGCATCCAGCACCGGCTGGACGAGCTTATGAAGCAAAGGGTTAAATAGATGATGGACATTCAGATGTAAGATACTCAAGGGCGAGATATGAGCTCGCTCCGCAGTCGGGCCATCTGAGCGGCCAGCTTGATAGCCTCCAGGAGGCTACCGGGATCGGCGATTCCCTTTCCTGCGATATCGAAGGCGGTCCCATGGTCCACCGAGGTCCTGACGATGGGAAGGCCCACAGTAATGCTGACTCCCTTCTCGAAGCCCAGGAGCTTTAAAGGGATGTGCCCCTGATCGTGATACATAGTGATGACGCAATCGAAGTCCTCCCGCGCCGCACGGAGGAATACGGTGTCAGGGGGAAAAGGCCCACTGACCAGATACCCCTCCTCCTTGGCGGCCTCCATGGCCGGGATGATCTCCCTCTGCTCTTCCTCCCCGAAGAGGCCTCCCTCACCGGCGTGGGGGTTGAGACCTGCCACTGCAATGCGGGGGAGCGGCATCCCCATTTCTGCCAGGATCCCCGCCGCCAGGCGGATGGCCTTGAGAACTCGTTCTTTGGTGACTAGCTCGCAGGCCTTCCGCAAAGGGGTGTGGGTAGAGAGGTGGAGGGCCCGTACTTTTCCCGCCACCAGCATCAAGGCATAGTCCTTTGTTTTTGTTCGCTCAGCGAAGATCTCGGAGTGCCCTGAATATCGATAGCCGGCTAGATTAATGGCTTCTTTGTTTATTGGACAAGTCACCACGGCATGGAGCTCGCCGGCTAAGGCCAAGTCAACAGCCTTATAGATGTATTCCATCGCTGCCCTCCCTGCCTTGGCCGAGAGCCTTCCCGGAGGTACCCCTTCTCCCCCCACGTTGGCCAGGTCGAGGACGTCCACGATACCGTATTGGAAGCGGGCCTGTTTGGGATGGGAGAGGCGATTTATCTTTATGGAAAGGCGGGAGTAGTCCCGGGCCCGCATAAGGGTTTCAGCATCCCCGATTACCAGGGGCCGCGAGCGGGTATAAACCTCGCGG
This sequence comes from Candidatus Methylomirabilota bacterium, assembly GCA_016212365.1. GTDB lineage: Bacteria > Methylomirabilota > Methylomirabilia > Methylomirabilales > JACRGL01 > JACRGL01. Next base: position 6,300 of record JACRGL010000142.1, read on the forward strand.
CGGTTCAGGGCCTTCAAGACGATCTCTGGCCCGACCCCGGCCGGATCCCCCATCGTGATCCCGAGAATGGGAGGCATTTTGTGCAAGCCCTGCATCCACCAGACCTCCTTTGCCAAGCGCGCAAAATATATATTATCCTTAGAACCTGGTCAAAAGATTTTTTGCCTCCCCTCATTTCCATGGAAATACCAAAACTTCTTGCCCCAAAATAGCTTTTTGTTATACTTAACACTAGCCTTTCCGTTATTATCATTAACGACGAGGCCCAAATGAGGCTTTTGGAGCACGAAGCCAAGGTTTTGCTACTAGAATCGGGCATACCCATTCCCTCGGGCCGGGTGGTATCCTCTTGGGGGGAAGCGGAGAAAGCGCATGAAGCTTTAGGAGGAGTTACGGTCCTTAAGGCCCAGATCCCGGCCGGTGGGAGGCAGAAGGCAGGGGGAGTGGCCTTTCCCCGGGATTTGGAAGAGCTTAAGGCCCAGGTCTCCTCCCTTTTGGGCACCAACCTGCGGGGTTATCCGGTGGAAAGGCTCCTCCTGGAAGAGTGGGTGGAGGTGGGCCAGGAGCTATTTTTGGCGGTTATTTATGATGCTGCTGAGAAGATGCCCTTGGCCCTTTTGAGCGCTGATGGCGGAATAGAGGTGGAGGAGATGGCCCGCCAGGAACCCACGAAGGTCGTCAAGTACTATTTTGATCCCCGGACCGGCCTCATGGAGTTCCAGGCCCGGGAGGCCGTCGCACGACTGGGCCTGGTGGGGAAAGATTTGATCCAGGTATCCGGGATACTTTATAGGGCGGCGCAGCTTTTCCTCAGATTCGATGCTACATTAGTGGAGATTAACCCCTTAGCCCGGACTCTTGAAGAGAGGTATATAGCCCTAGATGTCCACATCGAGCTTGACGACGACGCCCTTTACCGCCATCCTGAGCTAGAGAAGGTCTATGGTATTGCGCGACGGGAGGCCGCTGGCCGACCTGCCACTCGGTTCGAGCAAAGGGCCGCAGAGATAGACGCTCTGGACCACCGCGGCGTGGCTGGCCGAATGATTGAGTTCGACGGCGATATCGGCCTTCTCATCGGAGGCGGCGGGGCAAGCCTTACGGCCTTCGATGCTATCCGCCGCCACGGCGGCCGGCCTGCTAATTACTGCGAGATAGGGGGAAACCCCAGCGTTAGAAAAGTTGCCGAATTGACCAAACTCATCCTTTCGAAGCCGGGAGTGAAAAGGCTTGCCGTAATCATGAACGTGGTCTCCAATACACGGGTGGATCTGGTGGCCCGGGGGGCGATTAAGGGATGCCTGGAGGCGGGCCTCGATCCTGCCGAGAAGATCGCCGTCTTCCGCGTCCCCGGCTCCTGGGAGGAAGAGGGGTTTAAGATTCTGCAAAAATACGGCGTTCCTTACTGTGAACGGACTGTTTCCATTGACGAGGCGGCCCGGAGGGCAGTACTAGCTCAAGGCTAAAGCCTTGAGTTACGGATAGGAGGGGTTATGGAAGAAACGAAAATCACCCTGAGTGAGAAGGAGATGCCGGATCGCTGGTACAACATCATTCCGGACCTGGCTCGGCCCCTTGATCCCCCCTTAAACCCAGCGACGGGGAAGCCCGTAGGTCCCGAAGACCTCGCCCCCATCTTCCCTATGGCCCTTATTAAGCAAGAGGTCAGCCAGGAGCGATGGATTGAGATCCCCGAAGAGGTTCGGGAAATCTACACCCTCTGGCGCCCGACCCCTCTCTACCGTGCGAGAAAACTGGAGCGGGTCCTGGACACCCCCGCCAGGATCTATTACAAATACGAAGGTGTAAGCCCCCCTGGGAGCCACAAGCCCAACACGGCCGTGGCCCAGGCCTACTACAATAAGGCCGAAGGGGTGAAGAGGCTCACTACGGAGACCGGGGCAGGGCAATGGGGCAGTGCCCTGGCCTTTGCCTGTCGCCTCTTCGATCTGGAGTGCACCGTCTATATGGTGCGAGTCAGCTATGGGCAGAAACCTTACCGGCGAATTATGATGGAGTCCTGGGGGGCCGAAGTCTTCCCGAGCCCGACGGACGAAACGGAGGCCGGGAGGCAAATCCTCCAAACCGACCCTCAATCTCCAGGGAGCCTAGGGATTGCCATCAGCGAGGCCATAGAGGATGCCGCTAAACATGAGGATACAAAGTACTCCCTTGGGAGTGTTTTAAACCACGTCCTCTTGCATCAGACCATCGTCGGCCTCGAAACCAAGGCCCAGATGGAGAAGGCAGGGGACTACCCGGATCTATTAGTTGGCTGTGTAGGGGGAGGCTCCAACTTTGCGGGCTTCGCCTTCCCCTTCCTCATGGACAGGCTTCAAGGGGGACGAAAAGCCCTCAGGGCCATCGCAGTGGAGCCGACCGCCTGTCCTACCCTGACCAAGGGGATCTACACCTACGATTTCGGTGACACTGCCAGGACCACCCCCCTTCTTAAGATGTACACTTTGGGATCGGATTTTGTTCCAGCCCCGATCCACGCCGGAGGCCTCCGCTACCATGGAGATGCCCCCCTCCTTTGCCTCCTCTACCACGAGGGGCTAATGGAAGCGGTGGCCTACCCCCAGAACCCCATCTTTGAGGCAGCCCTCCTTTTTGCCCGCTGCGAGGGGATTTTACCCGCCCCAGAAGCGGCCCATGCCATCAAGGCGGTGGTCGATGAGGCAATCCGATGCCGGGAGGGTGGGGAGCGAAAGGTCATCGCCTTCAACCTCTCTGGCCACGGCCACTTCGACCTGGGGGCCTACGAGGCCTATCTGGCAGGAAAGCTACAGGACTTCGAATACCCGGAGGCGAAGGTCCAGGAATCCCTGGCCCGCCTACCCAAATGGTAAAAGGATCACGGGGAGGGGGTTAAGGGGCGATATGACTGTTGCATTGAAAGAGTGCTTAGGTATCCTTCTCGTCACCTATGAATCACGAAAGAAGACTAGACCTAAAAGGGGGTAAGAAATGTCAGAGCTATTTGTCATTGATAAGAAAGGAAGGAAAAGGCGGATCTTATTGGATATGAAAACTTATAGGCTGCTTAGGGGCTTGGAGAACGTAGTTAATCTGAAGGAGTTGCTCCGAGAGATTCGAAAGGCTCTAAAGAAACGACCTCCTGATACCACTTCTCTAAACGAGCTTTTAGAGGACATCGATGACCTGGTCGAGGTGGCAAGAAGGGCTTACGAGGAGACGATCCCTTGGGAAAAGGCCAGGAAAGAGCTTGGCAGATAACGACCAAGCCGAGTGCCTTAAAGGAAATCAAAGCCTTGCCTAAGGAGGTTCAGGAAAGGCTGGTTCGAAAGATTGATAGTCTTGCTGAGAATCCCTGGCCTCGCGATGTTAAGAAGCTCAAAGGTGGCAGGGACGTTTACCGGATTGCCGTCGGCGATTACAGAGTCGTTTATCGCATCAACTCGAAGGAGCGGCTTGTTATCGTCGAGCGCGTCAGGCATCGCAGGGAAGTATACGATTAAGCAGGATCGCCGGACCATGGCCATTTTAGCTGACGAAAAAACACGGATTATAGTCCAGGGGATCACGGGGCGGGAGGCAGCGAGCTTTACTAAGGACTCCCTGGATTACGGGGCCCGGATCGTTGCCGGGGTGACACCGGGTAAGGGCGGGAGGTCGATCCACGGGGTCCCGGTCTACGACACGGTTGAGCAAGCCCTGGAGGAGCATCCCGCTGATGCCTCAGTGATCTCGGTGCCCCCGGCCTTCGTAAAGGATGCCGCCTATGAGGCCCTCCTGAATGGCGTTCGCCTTTTGGTGATTGTGACTGAGCGGGCCCCAAGAAGGGACGTGGCTGAGATCGTAGCCCTGGCCCGGGAAAAGGAGGCTACGATTGTTGGCCCCAACTCATTGGGCCTGATTAGCCCGGGAAAGACCAAGGTGGGAATGGTTGGGGGGCCAGCCGCTGATGTCAGGAAGGCCTATATGCCAGGGCCGGTGGGAATCGTCTCGCGGAGCGGGGGGATGACCACCGAGATTGCCAACCTCCTCACCCAAAACAGCATCGGTCAAAGCACCGCTATAAGCATAGGGGGCGACCCGCTCGTGGGTTCTACCTTTTGCGATCTGATCCCCCTCTTCGAAAAGGACTCCGAGACCAAGGCGGTAGTGGTCTTTGCCGAGCCCGGGGGAACCATGGAGGAGCGGCTGGCCGAATATATTACGGCCACTCATCCGAAGCTCCCCATTATTGCCTTCGTGGCCGGCCGTTTTGTGGATGAGATGCCGGGAGTCCGTTTCGGGCATGCGGCGGTTATTGTAGAGGGGGATCGGGGACGCACAAAAGAGAAAATCCGTCTTTTCCAGGAAGCGGGAATCGTCGTGGCCCAAGAGTTCTCGGAGATTGCCGAGCTTGTAAAAACCGTGGTTCGTGACCGAGATTCGTGATCGGGGAGAGGGAAACGATCCTATGGAATGGAAGTAGCCCTCCATGGCTAAAAGCCTATTCATCCAGGTGGTGATCGATGAGGCAAGGTGTCAGGTGGGTCAGCCCTGCACCGAGTGCGTGAAGCTATGTCCGGTGAATATCTTCGTTGCCCAAGGTAATGGAATCCGCATAATGAGCGAAGCCGAGGATGAGTGCACCCTTTGCGACCTGTGCCTCGAGGCCTGCCCTGCCGAGGCTATTACGATACGAAAGCTCTATAAGGAAGGCCATTAGCCCTTAGGAGAAGTCTTATGCCCAAGCCGATTACAGAGCAACTGGCCGAGTTTATCCTGAATACTGATTATAAAAGCTTACCTCAAGAAGCAGTAGAGATGGCGAAGCTATGCTTCCTGGATTGGCTGGGCTCGACCTATGCCGGAAGCAAGCAGAGGCCCACCCGGATCTTTTTAGAGCTCGCCAGGGAGCTGGGCGGAAGGCCTGAGGCCACTCTTATCCCTGATGGCTCTAAATCCTCCTGTCTTTTGGCGGCCATGGTGAATGCTGCCTCATCCCATGTCATGGAAATGGACGATCTGCACAAGGCCTCCATTCTCCACCCGGCAGCAGCCGTTATCCCCGCGGCCCTTGCCATTGCCGAGCGAGAGGGCTCTTCGGGGGCAGATCTCATTGCGGCAATCGTGGCCGGCTATGAGGTGGCCATCCGGATTGGCGAGGCGGTGGGGTCCTCCCACTACCAGTACTGGCATACCACCGGGACCTGTGGGACCTTCGGGGCGGCGGCCGCGGCAGGCAAGCTCCTCGGCCTGGGGAAAGAGGAACAAGTCTGGGCCCTGGGAAGTGCTGGCACCCAGGCCTCTGGGCTCTGGGAATTTTTAGTGGAGGGGGCCATGTCCAAGCAGCTCCACCCTGCCAAGGCTGCGGGAAACGGACTCCTTTCTGCCCTCCTGGCCCAGAAAGGCTTTACCGCTGCCTCGCGAATCCTGGAAGGAGAGAAGGGTTTCTGCCGAGCCACGGCTAAGGACTTCGATCTCGTCAAGGTTACCGAAGGCCTGGGGAAGGGCGAGTATCGGATCCTTTCTACCTCCTTCAAGGCCCATGCCTCCTGCTACCATACCCACTCGGCCATCGATGCTGCCCTGGAGCTTATCCAGAGGTTTGATCTCCGGCCTGAAATCATCAAAAATGTGACGGTGCGCCTCTATTCGGGTGCCTTGAACCTCCTTGAAAAGGTGGAGCCCACCTCCCCTTATGCTGCCAAGTTCAGCCTCCCCTTTTGCGTAGCCACGGCCCTCGTATATCGCCAAGTCGGCATCGAAGCCTTCAGCAATAAGCGCCTCCGGGACCCCGAGATCCTGGAGCTGATGCCTAAGATAGAACTCCGGCATAATCCTGAGCTGGATCGCCTCTATCCTGAGCGCTGGCCTGCCGTAGTGGAGATAACCCTCTCCTCCGACCAGGTCATCCAGACCCGCGTGGACTATCCCAAAGGCGATCCTCATAACCCTATGAGCAGGGAAGAGCTAGTGGAGAAGTTCCACCACCTCACGGAAAAGGCCCTCCCGAGTAAAAAAAGAAACCGCCTGGTCGAGGCCTGCTACCATTTACAGGGGTTTCCCAACCTGGCGGCCTTCTTTGAGTAAAGGCGCCTGTTAAAGGCTCGGACTTTAGTGCCTTTCCTGTGAAGCGGGTGATCGAGTATAATCTATTGCCCGAGGAGTAAGGATCCGTTGTATGAAGACGAAGGAAATGTCCTTAGAGGATTTCGCCTATGCCCTCCGAAGACAAACTCCGCCCAAGGACGTGTCGCTATATTCAAACCAACTAGGCGTAAGGAAAAGGCTTGCAGCGACCAAGGCGTCGAGTGTATTATTTAGTTATGGTCCAGGAAGGAGCAAAAAGGGCTGTTCAGCGCCTGGTTGAGAAGTTCGAGCGGGAGAGCACGGCCGGGGCCATCTATGAGTATAACGAGCCGGAGACCAAGGCCGGCTTCATCGAGCCGTTCCTTCAGGCCCTGAGCTGGAATACCCAGGATCGAAATGAGGTCGGCCTCGAAACGAAGGTCTCAGGAGGCCGGGTCGATTACTCCCTCAAGATCCATGGGACCCCTCGGATCTACGTGGAGGCCAAGCCCCTGAAGGCGGACTTAGCTAAACCGGATATCGTCGAGCAGGCTATCACCTACGGCTACAACAAGAAGGCCGTTAAATGGGTCCTCCTCACGGACTTCCAGGAGCTTCGCCTGTTCGATGTGACCTTGAAGCCAAGCAAACGAAACCTCGAACGGGGCCTCCGCCTCGACCTGCGCTACACCGAATACCTGGACCGCTTCGACGACCTCTGGCTCCTCTCCAGGCCCTCGGTGGAAACCGGCGATCTGGACCGGGCCCTCCTCACCAAGAAAGCCGAACGGGACCGTCTTCCTGTCGATAAAGCCATCCTCGAAGACCTGAAGCGCTGGCAGGAAACCCTCGCCAAGGACATCTACAAGCGCTCGAACTACGGCCTGGAGGCGGACCGCCTCCGCGAGGCCGCTCAGCGCATCCTTGACCGGATCATCTTCATCCGCTCCTGCGAGGACCGCAAGCTCACTCACGCCGAGAGCCTCCGGGACTTGGTCCTCCAGCGCCGGGACGAGATCGGCATCGATTTTATGCTCGTCCTGAAGGGGCTCTTCCGCCGCTACGACCGGGACTTCAACTCCGACCTTTTTACCCCCCACTTCTCCGAGGACCTCGCCGTCGATTTTCCTGTCCTGAAAGAGATCATCCTCGAAACCTATGAGCCTTACCTCTTCGATGTGGTGGGGATAGAGCTGCTAGGCTCCATCTACGAGCAGTACCTGGGCTACACCATCAACCTCACAGACAAACGGGTCAAATACGACCTGAAACCCGAGGTCCGGAAGGCCGGCGGGGTCTACTACACGCCCGAATACATCGTGGACTACATCGTCAGAAATACCGTCGGGAGGCTCCTGGAGAACAGGGTCAAGGGGCGCGGAGGCAAGGAAAAACCTCTGCGGATCTTGGATCCGGCCTGCGGCTCCGGCTCCTTCCTGATCCGGGCCTACGACGAGTTGATGCGGCATTACGAAGCCATGAAAGCAGAAGCTTTAAGAAAAAAGGCTGAAGCCCTGAAGGCAACTCGCGCCGATCAGTTCGCCTTTCCATTAGCCGCTGAAGAGGAAGAGGTCTCGCCCCGCCTGACCATCATGCAAAAGCGGCAGATGGTCTTAGATCACCTCTTCGGCGTGGACATCGACCCCCAGGCCTGCGAAATCACGCGCCTTTCCCTCATGCTCAAGATGTTAGAGGACGAATACGGGATCGTCCCCGGCCGGGCCGTTTTGCCCCTCCTGAACTATAACATTCAGTTCGGTAACTCCCTCGTCTCCGGAGATGTATTGAAGCTTCAGAGCTTCTTCAAAGAGGCCTGGATCAAGACCAAGTCTTTCGATTGGGAGGACCGCTTCAGGACGATCATGAAGGAGGGCGGCTTCGATGTCATTATCGGCAATCCCCCTTACGTCAGGATCCAGGATCTCCAAACATGGGCTCCAGCCGAGGCCCGTTTCTACGCTGAGCACTTTGAGTCGGCAGGTAAAGGTAATTTCGA